>NZ_JBHXCW010000037.1:0-47755 GCF_042725365.1 Lentzea sp. NPDC060358
GGGCGGGACGGTCCCACCGCCGCCTAGAACCGGCTGCCGACGGGCTGGTCGTAGCGCCGCCGGATGCTGGTGCCCAGCACGCCGATGTCCGCGCCGTAGACGTGGATCGAGATCGCGACCGACGTGGAGTTGTTGCACACCTTGTGGATGTCGCCCGGCGGCACGAGGTGGGCCGCCACGCCCTCCGGGGTCTTGGTGACGCGCAACGGGATCAGCCGGTCGCCCTGCAACCGGTAGGTGGTCTCCTCTTCCTCGCCGACGTACGTGCCGACGACGCACCACGACACGTGGTCGTGGATGCAGGTCTCCTGCCCCGGCAACCAGACCAGTCCGACGACGGAGAAGCTGCCGTCGGGTTCGACGTGCAGCACGTGCTGGCGGTAGGAGTCCGGGTCGGGCTCCCGCTGCGCCGCGCTGAGCAGGAACGGGTCGGTGAGGTGCCCGGCGAGCGTCCGCGACACCCGTGCGGCGACGGCCTCGTCGTCACCGCCGCGCGCGATCGCGGCCCGGAGTGAGCCCACCAGAAGCGTGGCCGTGGGGGAGAGCAGGCTGTGCGTCATGAGCGGGGTCCTCCTTCGAGGGTCAGCTGATCAGCACCGTTCCCGTCAGCACGAGGACGGCGATCAGCACCGTGGAGAGCAGGCCCAGCAGCAGCACCGCCGGGCCGGAGCGGAGCAGGGAACGCAGGCGCACGGCCGTGCCGAGCGCGAACATGCCCGCCGCGAGCAGCACGTTGTCCACGAACGTCGCCGTCGTCAGCACGACGTCGGGCAGCAGGCCCGTCGCGCGCACCGCCGCCATCGCGAGGAAGCCGATGACGAACAACGGCACGAGAGGCGGGCGTTGGCCCGTGGCCGGGTACTTGAGCCGTTCGGCGAAGCTCACCGCGGCGAGCATCGGCGCGAGCAGCACCACTCGGGTCAGCTTCACCGCCACGGCGATGGCCAGCGCACCGGAGACCGGCCCGGCGGCGGCCACGACCTGCGCGACCTCGTGCACGCTGCCGCCCGCCCACACCCCGTACCGGGTGGGGGAGAGACTGGTCAGCGAGTACAGCGCGGGCAGGCTGAACATCGCGATCGTGCCGAAGAGCGTGACCAGCCCGAGCGCCTTGGCCACGTCCTCCTCGTCCTGCTCGCGCACGCTGTTCATCGCGGCGACCGCCGAGGCGCCGCAGATCGAGAACCCGGTGGCGATCAGCAACGACAGGCCCTCGCCGACACCGAGCAGCCGCCCGAGCCACCGCGTCACGACGAACGTGACGACCACGGCCACGACGGCGAGCGCCAGGACCTCGTAGCCGAGCTTGAGGACGTCCTGGACCACCAGCTTCAGCCCGAGCAGCACCACGCCGAGCCGCAGCAGCCGGCGTCCGGCGAGCCTGATGCCGGGCGCCGTCGACTTCGGCAGCGTCACCACGTTGGCCACGACGGCGCCGAGCAGCACCGCGACCGTCAACGCGCTGATCGACGGTTGCAGCAGCGAGACGACCACCGCGACCGCGACACCGCAGGCGACCAGGGCGAGTCCGGGCAGCACCGAGTCGGTCGTGCGCGGAGTGGCCCTGGTGATCCCCATGACCGCAACGGTGGGGGTTGGGGCCTATGCGCAGTAGATGGTGGTTTCTTGGGGTCGTATAAGGCGCGCTTATGCCTTCGTGGCCGAGGCGGAGATGAGCGCGTCCACGGTGGCCCGCATGATCGGCAGTTTGATCAGGTCGGGCCACGTGTAGAGGGCCGTGAGCCGTTCCGCCGCCGACTCCACCTCGACCGCCGTCAAGCCCGGGTGCTGCAGGAACGACAACAGCAGGCGGGGGACGAGCGCCACCCCGAGCCCCGCCGTGACGAGGCTCTGGATCGCCAGGTTGTCGTCGGTGGAGCAGGTGATGTCGGGCACGAACCCGGCCGCCGCGCACGCCTGGTGCACGGCCCGCTGGCACCGGACACAACCGGCGATCCAGCGTTCCTGCGCGGCGTCCTCGAGCGAGACGCGACCGCGGCCCGCGAGCCGGTGCCCGACCGGCACGAGCAACGCGAGCGGTTCGCGCAGCAACGGCACCCGCAGCATCCCGTTGACCGCGGGGTCGTCCTGCGGTTCGTCCTGGTAGCTGAAGCTGATCACCAGGTCGACCTCGCCACCCCGGAGCAGGGAGAACGACTCCGGCGGCTCCTGCTCGACCAGTTCCAGGCGCAGAGTGGGCCGTTCCTCGGCCAGGATCGCGGCCGCCGCGGGCACGAGCGCGACGTTGGCGCTGGGGAACGCGCAGATGCGGATGGTGCCGATGTCGTGCGTGGCGATGGCGCTGACCTGCTGGTGGGTCGCGGCCAGCTGGTCGAGCAGGGCCGACCCCCGGTCCGCGAGGATGCGGCCGGCCTCGGTGAGGTGCAGGCCACGGCCCGTGCGCACGAACAACGGCCCGCCCACCTGCCGTTCCAACGCGCGCATCTGCTGGCTCACGGCCGGCTGGCTGCAGTGCAACGCCCGCGCGGCCGCGCTGAACGAACCGGTCCTGGCGACCGTCGCGAAGACCTCGAGCTGCCGGGTGTCGAACATGCCAGCACTGTAGGTGTCATCGACCGGTGACGAGCGAGTCGAGCGTGGAGGACCCGTGCTCGCCGCAGTGCCGGCGCGAGGCGTCGAGCGTGATCGGCTTCTCCGCCTCCGCGGGTCTGCCCACCTGCCCGAAGAGCCTGCGCAGCAGCTCGACCTGCTCGTCGCCACCCGCTCGCAGGAAGTCGCTGCAGCTCGACCGGACGGTCAGCCGGTCGTGCTGCGGCATGAGGTCCATCGGCCCGGACACGAAGAGCAGCGCCACGACGATGGCGAGCCCGAACGCGATGACGGCGCCGCCCGAGGAGCTCTTCTTCGGCGCGAGCCACGTCTGCGCCTGCTCGATGAACGGCTCGGCCGGGGTGAGGTCGGTGTCGATCCAGAACTCGACGCTGTCGCCGCCGGTCACGTCGAACTGGACGTGCCCGGCGGCGAGCATGATGCGCATGATCGCGGTGCGCTCGTAGGAGCCCGTCCAGAACGGTTCGGGCCGCACGAGCACGAGCCGGTCGGGAAGCAGGAACACGACGTCGCGCTCGCCCCTCGCGAGGCGCGCGGTCTGGCCCGGCTGGACGACGGCACCCGCCAGCCGGGCCAGGACGAGGTCGTGCTCGTGCTCGTCGAGGGCCTGTCCGGCCATCGACCACAGGTCGGGTTCCACGTCACTGCTATCGCTGCTGGTGGGGACCTGAGTTAGCCGTGCCGGACGACTTTCGTCCGAATGCCGGTCAGAAAGTCAGCTTCCACGAGTCGACGAAGCCGGTGTCCTGCCGCGCCACGTCCTGGACCCGCAGGTTCCAGGTCCCGTTCGCGACCTCGCTGGAGGCATTGACGGTGTAGCTCGCGATCACGTTGTCGGCCGAGTCGCTGCCGCTCGAGCCCTTCAGCCGGTAGACGCTGCCGTCCGGGGCGACGAGGTCGACGACCAGGTCACCGCGGTAGGTGTGCGGGATGGCGACGTCGACCTTGAGCGTCGCCGGGGCGTTGCCGGTGATGCCCGAGACGGTGATCGGGCTGGTCACGGCCGCGCCGGCGTCCGGGATGGTGACGTCGGCGGTGTTCTCGAACGTGGTGCCGCCGGGAGGCTGCGTGCCGGTGTCGACGGCGGCGAACGCGTCGACGCGGCCCTCGCCGAAGAAGTTGTTCTTGGCCGTGGTGCCGCTGCACCGGCTGTCGGTGCAGCTCAGGTCGTCGGCCTGGACGCCGAGCAGCTGGCGCAGCTGGGCCGGGGTGGCGCCGGGGTTGGCCGACTTGAGCAGCGCCGCCACGCCCGCGACGTGCGGGGAGGCCATCGACGTGCCGGACTTCGACCCGTAGCGGCCGCCGGGGACCGTCGAGTAGACGCTGTCGCCCGGCGCCGCGACGTGGACCTTGTCGGTGCCGTAGTTGGAGAACGACGACTTGCCGTTCGTCGAGGTGATCGACGCGACGCTGACCACGCCGGAGACCTCGGTCGGCACGCTCAGGCATGAGTTGGTGATGTTCCGCTGCACCGGCGTGGAGTCGTTGGGGCTGGAGGTGTCGCGGGTCTTGGCGGCGAGGTTGTAGTTCTCGTTGCCCGCCGCGGCGACGTTGAGCACGCCCTTGCCCTCGGCGTAGGCCACGGCGCGCTTCACACCTTCGAGGATCGCGTCCTGGTCGGCGTTGTCCGGGCAGTTGAACAACCAGGGGTCGGTGTAATAGCTGTTGTTGGTCACCTCGAAGCCGCGGTCGCCGGAGAAGACCATGGCGCAGATGGTGTTCTCGGGGAAGAACAGGCCGGACGGCTTCTCCGCGATGCGCACCGAGGCGATCTTCACGCCGGGAGCGACACCGACCACGCCCCGCCCGTTCTTGGCCGCCGCGATGGTGCCGGCGACGTGCGTGCCGTGCGTGTCCGTGTCCCGCCACGAACCCGTGCGCGTGTCGAGCTTGCCGTAGGCGCACGAAGCCGAGTTGGCGGCGTCGAAGTTGTCCTTGAGGTCGTCGTGCAGGTCGTCGACCCCGGTGTCGAGCACACCGACCGTGACGTTCGGCGACCCCTGGTTGACCGCCCACGCCCGGTCGGCGCCGATCTGCGTCATGTCCGTGCGCACCGGCTCGCTCGTCGCCGGCGTCGCCTGCGAGGGAGCGCCCGGGATGGCCGGGTTGGCCGCGTCGGCGGGAACGTCGCTGGTGCGCGTGGCACCGACCTTCTGCACCCCGCCGACCGCACGCATGTTCGCCGCGAAGTCCGTGGCACCCGAGTGCGCGACGACGACACCGATCGCGTCGTAGGTGCTCCACACCGTGCCGCTGTTGTTCGTGATCGCCTGCGTGACCCCGGCCGTGGCACCCGGTGCCGTGATGACCAGGTAGGCGCGCGTGCCCGCGAGAGGCGCCGCGGCGGCGGGGGACGCCGCCGTCAGGACGCTGGCGCCCACGACCGCGGCGATGGCCGCGGTGCGCAGGCGAGAACGTGAACGCAGAAACACCTTGTTCCTCCAACACTCCCTAGCGGGCGATGCCCGTGCGTGGCGCGCGGGTGCAGGGGCCCGTTGCAAGCATTAGAGGAGGCCGAGGGGCATTCGGGACGCGTTGTCCCAGAAATGCCCCGTTCGGCTCACGTCGAATGTCGCACGTCAGGGGTGTCGTAGCGCTACGAAGTGGTTCATGTCCGCCTGCACGCACGCCTCCTCGGCGTGCTTGCCCGTGCAGCCCGGCGCCCACCCGCTGCCGTCGCCGTAGTCGGCGAGGTGGAACGGGATGCCGTGCGCGGTGAGGTTGGCGGCGGTGACCAGCGTCGTCTCCCGGGCCCGGTTCTCCACCACGGCCTGGACCGGGTTGACGGTGAGGTTGCCGCCGTTGCCGGTGTAGAGCGCGATCGTCATGCCCCGCAGCGACGCGACGTGGTGGGCGGGGCTCTGCGCGTTCCAGACGCCGTCGAACGGCCAGACGGGCGGCCCGAAGACCGCGTCGGCGCCCACGGCCGGCGTGCCGCTGGCCGGGTTGACCAGCGTGGTCGTGATCGCCGCCCGGATCTCGGAGTTGCGCAGGTCGAGACCCCCGGAGAAGCTGCCGAGGGCGCTGAACAGATCGGGCCGGTGCTCGGCGTAGTGGAAGGCACCGAATCCCCCCATCGAGTGACCGACGATCGCGCGGTGGTCCCTGTCCGCGATCGTGGCGAGGTTCGCGTCGACGAACGGGATCACCTGGTCGAGGTGGAAGGTCTCCCAGTTCTGCGGCCCGGCCGCGCCGGGGTTGACCCAGTTCGAGTACCAGCCGCGGCCGCTGCCGTTGGGCTGCACGGTGATCAGGTCCACGCCCTCCGTCGCCCGCTCGACGACGCGCTGGTTCCACGGCGAGTCCGGCCGGTCGGGATGACCGTGGAGGTAGTACTGCACCGGATAGCGCGCGCTCGGGTCGTAGTTGCGCGGAAGGGTGACGACGATCTTGTGCTTGCCGGGTTCCTGGCCCGGCAGGAGCGTCGGGGCCGGGACCTGGTCCGTGGCGACGCTGAAGACGAACGTGCGGTGGGTGTCGTCGACCCAGCGGGGCTGGTCGGTGACGGTAAGGCCGTGGGCGTCGGTCAGTCGTGGCACCGGTGTTTCGGCGGCGCGCACGTACGGGCTCGACAGGACCAGGGCGATGGCCAGGGTGGTCAGCAGGATGGTTCCGCGCTGGGTGGCGGTGCGGAAGCGAGTGGACATGGGCTTGAGCGTGGGGGCGGGGTGCGGGGGTGCCCAGGCCAGGGGACCGGCCATCGGTGGCCGGTCCCCGCGAGCTGCTCGAACGGGTGATTCGTGGCCACCACGGCATAACGGTGTGGTTTCGGCCGTATCGCCGGCGGACCGGTCGTCGATGTGCATCGTGATCAGTTCGGCGGGGCGGAAGGGGAGACACCGTGGCGAACCACGGCACTGCGGCGGAGCAGCGGGGAACAGCCGTTGATCGGGCGGTCCGGCTGTTCCAGTTCCTCGCACGGAGCCAGCAGCTCAAGGCCAACCCGCCGCGCACGACCGACCGGTACGAGTCCGTGCTCTGGCTCGGGCAGCTCCCCGAGCACCCCGCGATCCGCTCGGCGCACGCCGAGCAGGCACCGGAGCCCGGTGCCGCGCTGCTGACGGTCGAACGGGTGGCGCACCAGGACGCTCCGGAGCCCGGTGCGGACCTGCGTCCCTGGCTCGACGGGGAGTGGGACGTCCCCGGCACCGCGCCGGGACTGCGGGAGTCGCTCGGCGAAGGGCCGCAGCGCGTCGCGCTCGCCGACGAGCCCGGGATCACCGCCGCCCACGACGAGTGGCGGGCGGCCTGGTCGGCGTGGGCCGAGCGGGAACTGGCAGACCAGCCGGCGCGTGAGGTGTACGGCGCGCTGTTCGAGGCCTACGTCACCGCGGCGGGCCACACCGAGGAGCTCGAGCTCGTCGTGGGTGCCGGCTGCCTGTCCTGGGCCCAGCCGGGCCACCACGTGGTGAAGAGGCACCTCGTCACCGTGCCGGCGGTGATCCACTTCGACGACGCGAGCGGGAAGCTCACCCTGCAGCAGTCCGAGGCGGCGGAAGGGCTCGGCGTCGAACTGGACATGATCGATCCTGGCCAGGTCGCCAACCCCCCGCACGTGGTGCAGATCCGCAACGAGGCGCGGGAGATCGACACCTGCGTCCTGAACCGCGAGGTCGTGGGCGACGTGCTGCGACGGCTCGTGCACGCGCTCGACGGCGACTCCGCCTACCTCGACGAGGACGAGCCGCAGAAGCCGGGCGGCCACGCGGTCGCGGCGTTCGCACCCGCGGTCGTGCTGCGCAGGCGTTCGCGGCAGGGCATCGTCGACATCCTCGACTCGGTCGCCGCGCAGATCACCGACTCGGGAGTCGTCCCGGACGGACTGCTGCCGCTCGTCGACCCCGACCACCGGCCTGCCTCGGAGCGCTCTCCCGAACCGGGAGCGGTGGTCGAGCTGGACACCGACCCGTTCCTGCCGCTCCCGGTCAACGACCGCCAGCTGCGCGTGCTCACCCAGGTCGACGCGAAGGCCCAGACCCTCGTCCAGGGCCCTCCCGGCACCGGCAAGACCCACACCGTCGCCGCGCTGCTGTCCCACCTGCTCGCCCAGGGCAAGCGGGTCCTCGTCACGGCCCACACCGACCGCGCGCTCAAGGAGGTCCGGGCGAAGCTGCCGGAGTCCATCGCGCCGCTGGCCGTCTCCGTCGTCGGTTCCTCGCGGTCGGACATGGCGGACCTCAAGGTGGCGGTCGAGCGGATCAGCCACGTCTCGAGCGAGTACGACGCCGTCGCCGCGCAGAACACCGTCGAGGAGCACGTCGCGGCGATCGACGAGCTCCGGCGGCTCCGGGCGGGGCTGCACCGCCGCCTCCTCGACGCCCGCGGCGAGGAGGTGACCGCGCACGACGTCATCGGGTACCGCGGCACGCTCGCCGCCATCGCGCAGCGCGTCGAGACCGAGCACGAGACGTTCGGCTGGGTGGCCGATCTCGTCGCGGCCGACGGCGTCGGCCCGTCCCCGGTCGCGGCGGCGGACATCGCCGCCTGGCATCACAGCCTGGTCGACGACGCGCTCCTCGCCGACGAGGCGGAAGCTCGCCTGAGGTTGCTCCCGCTCGCAGACGTGCCGAGCCCGGAGGCGTTCTTCGCGCTGGTGACCGCGGAACGCGAGGCCATCGCGGCGGAGCAGGGCCACGGCGCCCTGACCCGGCACACCGCGTTCGGTGCGGTGCGCGGCCTGGACGAGTCGACGCGGGGCCTGCTCCGCCAGCGGCTCAACGGGTTCGCGCGGGAGGCGGAGGAACTGTCCCGCCGGCGTGAGGAGTGGATGAACGACGCGCTGTCCGACGTCCTCGCCGGCCGTGCGAACCACTGGCGGTCCCGCGGCGACCAGATCGCGCGGCTCATCGCAGCGGCCACTCCTCTCGTGGACCGGCTGGGACCGCTCACCGACGTGCGGGTCGGTCAGGCCGAGATGGGCGCGCTGGTCGCGTTGGCCGGCGCCTTGCGCGCACACCTGGGCGACGGCGGCAAGCTCAAGACGAACCCCGACGGCTCGCCCAAGACGGGCGCGTTCGCCCCGAAGGTCGTGAAGCAGGCGCAGTCCCTCTTCCAGGCCGTCCGGGTCAACGGCGTCGCTCCCACCGCGTCGGACCAGCTCGACGTCTTCCTGATGTGGGCCGAGGCGACAAGGGTGCTGGACGCGCTGGACAGGGCGTGGCCGGACTCGGTGCGGATCCCGGCGGAGGACACGCTGAGCGAACGCTGCCAGTGGCACGTGACGGAGCTCGAACAGCTGCGCCGCGTGCTGCGGCTGGGCGAAGCTCTCGAAGCGGAGGAACGCGGTCTGGCGGGACTCGGCCTTCCCCGTCCGAACTGGACCGACCTCGAAGCCGTCCAGACCTACGCCAGGCTCGTCGACGCGGCGGCGGCATCGGACGCCCGGACGGCGGCCGCCGTGCCGCTGCTCGAGGTCTCGCGCGTCATCGGGACGGTCGCGGAATGGGCGGACGCCGCGCCGTGCGTGCGGGACCTCGCGCAGGCGACCGAGAACCGCGACGCGGAGTCGTACGCGGCCGCGCACCACCGGCTGGCCCGGCTGACCGAGGTCGCGCTGACCGTCGGCCGTCGCGACGAGATCGCCGCGGCGCTGGCGCGCACGGTACCGGGACTGCTCGAAGCCGTGTCGGCACAGCCCCGCGACCCCGCCTGGACGGGCAGGCTGGCCCGCTGGGACGACGCGTGGGCCTGGGCCGTGGCGCGCACCTGGGTCCTCGGCCGCGGTACCGAGGACGTCAACGCCCTGCAGGCCGAGGTGCTGCGGGTGGAGGGCGAGGTGCGGCGCAGGGTCGAGCTGCTCGCCGCCGAACGCGCGTGGGGGCACGCCGTGTCGCCGGAGCGGCTGTCCGGCAGGGCGCGCGCCGACCTGCACCAGTACGCCCAGCTGGTGCGGTTGCTGGGCAAGGGCACCGGTGTCTACGCGAACCAGCGCAGGGCCGACATCAGGGCGGCGATGGACCGGTGCCGCCCCGCGGTGCCGGTGTGGATCATGCCCGTCTACCGGATCGCCGAGCAGTTCCGCATCCAGCCCGACATGTTCGACGTCGTGGTGGTGGACGAGGCCTCGCAGGCCGGCCTGGAAGCGACGTTCCTGCAGTACCTCGCCCCCAAGATCGTGGTCATCGGCGACGACAAGCAGGTGTCGCCGTCCGCGGTCGGGACCGACCAGCAGCAGCTGCGCGACCTCGCCGACCAGTACCTGTGGGACGACCCGCACCGGGCGTCGTGGCAGGAGCCCAAGCGCAGCCTGTTCGACGAGGCGAAGAAGCGCTTCGAGGGCATGATCACGCTCGTCGAGCACCGGCGGTGCGTGCCGGAGATCATCGGTTTCTCGAACCGGATCGCCTACGAGCCCGACGGCGTCCGCCTCGTCCCGGTGCGCCAGTACGGCGCGGACCGCCTCGAGCCGATCAAGCCGGTGTTCGTCGAGAGCGGCTACGAGCGAGGGGTGACCGACAAGGTCAACCCGGCCGAGGCCGACGCGATCGTCGACCAGATCGAGAAGTGCATCGCCGACCAGCGCTACGACGGCCTCACCTTCGGTGTCGTGTCGCTGCTCGGGCGCGCCCAGGCGAAGCGGATCGAGAAGCTCCTGCTGGACCGCATCCCGTCGGAGGAGTGGAAGGCGCGCGACCTGCGGTGCGGCGACTCGGCCGACTTCCAGGGCTCCGAGCGCGACGTGATGTTCCTGTCCATGGTGAAGGCGCCGGAACCCGGCAAGCGCATCATGTCGCTCACCCAGGACCAGTACATCCAGCGGTTCAACGTCGCGGCGTCGCGCGCCAAGGACCAGATGTGGGTCTTCCACTCGCTGCGGCTGTCCGACCTCGGCAACACCGACGACATGCGGTTCCAGCTGCTGGACTACTGCTACGCCACCGCGAAGCCGAAGGACGCCGCGGACGGCGCCCTGCACACGGCCGTGCCGGAGGACCGGCGGGTAGCGCCGTTCGACTCGCTCTTCGAGCAGCGGGTCTTCAACCGCCTCGTCGACCGCGGCTACAGCGTCGTTCCGCAGTTCCCCACCGAGGGCTACCGCCTCGACCTGGTGGTCGTGGGCGCCAAGGCGCGGCTTGCTGTGGAGTGCGACGGCGACGCGTGGCACGGCCCGGACGCCTACGAGCGCGACCTCGCCCGGCAGCGCGATCTCGAGCGTTGCGGCTGGCGGTTCTTCCGCATCCGGGAGTCCGAGTTCTACGCCGACCGCCCCGCGGTCATGGCGCGGCTGTGGGACGCGTTGCACGAGTTGGACATCCACCCGTCGGGCTGGACGCGCGACGAGGAGGACGAGCCGGTCGTCGTGCCGGCCCCACCGGTTGCCGAGGTGGTGCCCGAGGTTCTGCCCGAGCTGGTGGTCGCCGAGCCGGTCGTCGCCGAGTTCGTGGTCGCCGAGCCTGTGGTTGCCGAGCCCGCCGTCGCCGAGTTCGTCGAGCCGGAGCCGGTGGTCGCCGAGCCGATCGCACCCGCGGCCGCCGTCCTGGCACCGGTCGCGGTGGCTGACCCCGTCGTCGAGGCCCGCCCGCCGGGCTCGGGTCCGCTGCTCGCGGAGTACGAGCAGTTCACCGGGTCCGCTGTCCCGGTCCGGGACGCCGGCCGGCAGGACGTGATCAGCGGTCTGCTGCGCATCGTGGCAGCGGAGGGTCCGGTTCTGGGCAGCCGTCTGCACACCGTGTACGTGCGGTCCTCCGGTGCCACCCTGGTCACCAAGCTCGTCGCCGGTGAGCTGAACAAGGCGATCTCCGCCGCGGTGCGCAAGGGTGAGCTCGTCGAGGACAACCCGCTCGGCGAGAGCGGCATCAAGCCGCGCACCTACCGGCTGCCGGACCAGCCCGAGGTGCGCGTGCGCCACCTGGGACCCCGCGCGCTCGACGACGTGCCACCTGCCGAGCTGGCGGCGTTGTTCGCGCACGTGGGTGGTCGCGGTGACGAGGCTTCGCAGCGAGCCGTGCTCGAGCTGCTCGGCCTGAAGCGCCTCACCGACAACGTGAAGAGCCGGTTCGCCGCGATCCAGCCCCTCCTGCGGCAGGAGGAGGACCAGCGGTAGACGGCCTCAACCGCCCAGCGCCGCCGGCAGGCTCTCGAAGCCGCGCAGGATGCGGGTCGGGCGGCGGCGCGCGCCCGGCAGCGGGCGGAGGGCCGGGAAGCGGTCGAAGAGCGTGCGCAGGCCGATCTCGCCCTCCATGCGGGCCAGTTGCGCGCCGAGGCAGTAGTGGCGGCCCGCGCCGAACGAGACGTGGTCGCGGGCGTTGGGGCGGGTGACGTCGAAGGCGCCGGGGTGCTCGAAGACCGACGGGTCGCGGTTGGCGCCCGCGAGCACGGTGGTCACGAGGTGGCCGCGGCGGATCGGGACGCCGGCCACCGTCGTGTCGCGGGCGCACAGGCGGCCGGTCAGCAGGACCGGCGGGTCGTGGCGCAGGACCTCGTCGACGGCGTTGCCCCACAGGTCCGGTTGTACGCGCAGGGTTTCGAGCTGCTCCGGGTTCCCGGCGAGCAGGGAGATGCCGTTGCCGAGGAGGTTGACGGTGGTCTCGAAGCCGGCGGCCAGCACCAGGCCCGCGGTGGCCTTCAGCTCGCGTTCGGTGAGGCCCTCGCCGTCCTCGCGGGCGGTGATCAGGTGGCTGAGCAGGTTGTCGCCGGGGTTGCGGCGCACCGTGTCCAGGTGGTGGCTCAGCCAGGCGTCGAACGTGGTCAGCGTCGTCTCGACGCTGCGGAACACGCGCCAGGAGAGGCCCAGGTCGAGGCTGGGCGCCGCGCCGCCGCCCAGGGCCAGGACCGTCGCGCGTTCCTCTTGCGGCACACCGAGGATCTCGCTGATCACGGTGACCGGGAGCAGGCCGCAGTAGGCCTCGGCCAGGTCGACCGGGCTCGCCGGGTCGAGGGCGTCGAGCAGGTCGTCGGCGATCTGCTGGGTGCGGGCGCGGAGCCGTTCGACGGCCTTGGCGGTGAAGACCCTGGTGACGAGCTTGCGGTAGCGGGTGTGCGCGGGCGGTTCCACGGCCAGCAGGGACGGCGGGCGGACCGGGTGCATCACGTCCGTGTCGGACCAGGCGGCGAGCCTGCCGAGGATGCCGGCGCCGAAGCGCGGGCGGGCCGTCACGAAGGCGTCGTCGGACAAGATCGCCTTCACGACCTCGTGGCGGGTCGTGGTGTGACCGACCCGGGTGGCGGCGAGCGGGCCGCGGGAGCGGATCTCGTCGAACAGGCCGGTCAGGTCGGCGCCGGTGGACGCCTCGACGGTGATGCGGCCCTGCAGGTCGCCGCGCCGTGCCGCCAGGCGCAGCACCGTGCGCGGCAGCGCGTGGCCGATGCCCCACCGCACCGCGGGTTTGACGTGCTGGTCCGCCAGGCTCGTCACGGTTCGCAGCGTGGCCGGTGGGCCGCTCCGCGTCAAGGTCTGGGCCGTTCGGCGGAACCGATCGTCCACTCAGGACCAGGCGATAGGGTGCGCCGCCATGGAGATCCGGGCGCTGCTCGACCGCGTGGACGACGACCGCTTCCGGCGCGAGGCCGAAAACTTCGCCGCAGGACAGGGGATCACGGCGTTCGAGCAGATCGTCGACCTGATGGCGACCGCGGAGGACGGCGAGGTCGTGCGGCAGGCGTGCCGGGTGTTCTCGTTGCTGAAGGCCGGGGACGAGGTCTACGCCGAGGCACTGGGACATCCGCACGAGACGGTCCGGCGCGAGGCCGCGAGCACGTTCCGCGGCGAGCACGCGCTCGTGCACGCCCGCGCGTTGCTGCCCCTGCTGGCGGACGAGAACTTCCAGGTGCGACAGGAAGCGCTGTGGGCGTTCGGCACGATGGGGCCGGACGTGCTGCCGTTGCTGCAGGAAACGCGGCGCACGGCCCGAGGCGCGGTGCGCAGGGGCGCGCTGGCCGGGATCGCCGAGGTCGCGGGCCCGGACGCGTTCTCGCCGCAGGACCGCGGGGTCGTCGAGCGGTTCATCCGCGCCAAGATCGCGGACGAGCGCCGCGACGACGAGGAGATGCACCTCTGCGGTGGCTGGTACGCGTTGCGGACGAACGACCAGGCGGCCGTGCTCGCCGCCTGCGAGGTGCAGGACCCGGTGCCGGTGACCCACGTCCTCGGCGCCCACGCCTGGAACAACGACCACCACGCGTGGGCGAAGGACGACGAGCACGTCGAGTGCGCCAGGGTCTACGTCACCGGCGCGTGGGACGGCTGGACGCTCGTGTTCGGCGAGCCGTTCGCACACGGGACGCGTTCGGTGCCGGAGGTCTGCGCGATGCTGAGCGCGGTGTTCGGCGAGGCGCACCACTACGGCATGAGCTGTGGCGACGGCTGGACGGCGTGGTGCGTGGCGCGGAAGGGCGAGGTCGTCCGCTACTACGACGCGTTCGAGGCCGATGACCAGTTCGGCGAGCTCGCCGTCGAGGACGGCTGGGGCCTGCCGCACGACTGGAGCGAGGAGAACGACGACCTCGAGGACATCTGGGCCACCGACGTCGCGAAGGAGCTGTCGGTCGACCCCACGTGCTTCGAGGGCGTCGTCGAGGGCCACGGCGTGCTCGCGCTGACGCAGTGCGGCCGGATCCACGGTTCCCCCAAGGGTTTCCTGCAGATCGTCACCTGATCACGCCGGGCACCTCGGGGCTTGCCCACCTGCGGAACGAACCGCGTTCTAGGCGCGGGCGGCCGCGACGAACTCGCGCATGCGGCCGTGGTCCTTCACGCCGCGGCTCGACTCGATGCCGCTCGACACGTCCACGCCCCACGGCCGCGCGATGCCGATCGCCCCGGCCACCGTCCCGGGGTCCAGGCCACCGGCCAGCACCCACCTGCCCGACGGGCGGTTCTCGTCGAGCCGGCTGATGTCCCACTGCTCGCCCGAGCCGGCGACGGGGGAGTCGATCAGCAGCAGCTCCTCGCCGAACGCGCCGGTGCGCACGTCGGTGGACGGCCCGAGCGCGGTGGCCCTGACCAGCTGGAACGGCAGGCCTGCCAGCTCGTCGAAGGCTTCCTTCGGATAGTCGCCGTGCAGCTGCAACGCGCGCACGCCGGTCTTCAGGGCCAGCTCACCGGCTTCGGTGGCGCTGATGCCGCGCACGACGGCGACGGTCAGCACGTGGTCCGGCACGGCGGCGACGAGAGCGCCGGCCAGATCGGCGTCGATCTGGCGGGGGCTGGTGGTGAGCACGAAACCGACGGCATCGGCCCCGGTCTCGACCGCTACGGCGACATCGGACTCGGTGCGCAGACCGCACAGCTTCACGAACACGCCGCCCAGTTTAAGGGCCGTGCGTTCGCTCTGCGTCCACCGGAACGATCTTCGCGCCGCCCGCGTCGAACCGCCCGACGCCGCCGGAGGAGGGACTTCCCTTGCACGACGAGCAGTGGCCGCAGTCGGTCGCCGGGTGGGAACTGGTCCGCGACGGCCGCCACGAGACCTACCGCAAGCGCCTGGCCAACGGCATCACGGTCGACGCGCGGTGGGACGGGGAGTCCGGCGAGGTGGAGGCCCGGGCGGATCCGGCCGGCGTCGGGCGCACGCTCGCGAGCAGCCGCAGGGAGTTCCGCGACAAGGAGGCGTTCTTCACCGCCGCGCGGCTCGTCGTCGACATGGCCGCGAACCTGCCGTCGTTCCGGATGGGCGCCGTGACCCACGCCGAGCACGTGCTGACCGGTGAGGTGGCGGGCACCGTCGACGCGATGCCGGGGTCGGGCGGCGTGCCGGAGGCCGAGCTGCGGTTCACGCTCACCGACGGGCGTTCGGTCACGCTCGTCCTCACCGAGGAGCAGGCGGACGACCTCACGTCCAGCATCTACTCGATCAGCAAGCACGTCTGGTCGGAATACCACGAAGATGACACCGCCGAGGACGACGTCGGCGAGGACGAGCGCGAGCCCGTCCCGGACGCCGCCGAGGTGCCGGACGTCAGCGAGGTCGACGCCGGTCCGGACACCCCGCACGAGCTGATGGTGGTGCTGGAACAGAGGTTCGGCGTCACGCGCGACTTCCTGATGGCCCACGTCGACTGGTCGGCCGTCCTCGTCGTCGGCGAGCCCGCCGTCAGCGCGCTGCTCGACCGCGCGGACGAGCTGGCGGACGCGATCGCGCCCGCCTGGTTCCCCGGTGCGGTGGAGAGGCCCGGCGAGGTCTGGGTGGTGCTGCACCGGGCTTTCGCGGGCTAACACCGCACCGGTCCGCGACGATCACCGGGCATGCCTTTTTGGTGGCACTTCAGGTGGTTCCTGCGCAGATGGACGTTCATGGTGCTCCTGACGGTGGCCATCCTGCTGCCGTTGGTCGGAGACCTGGGTGATCTCGGCGAGTCGACGATGGCGTTCATCGGCGGGATGTGGACCCTGCTGTTCGTCATCGGTGTGGCCCAGGCGTGGTCGGCCAAACGGGCGCACGTGCCGCCGCAGCGCACCGAGGAGGCGGCAGACGTGCTGCGGCGCCTGAAGAACGACGAGTACTGCGTGCTGCTGCGGCCGTTCGACCACGAGGGCAAGACGCTCATGCCCCGCAAGCGCTGGACGGGCGTGGTCGCGCGGGTGCAGACGCTCGAGCAGACGATGGCGAAGGCGGTCACGGCGACGTTCGGCATCCCGACCTACGCGATCGTCGACCAGCGCATCAAGTCCGCGCCACCGGGACCCACCTACCTGAGGGCCGCGCACGACGAGTGGCAGAGCGTCGCGCTGAAGCTGCTCGGCGGCGCCAAGGTCATCATGGTGCTGCTGCCGGAGGGACCGGACGACCCGGAGATCCGCGAGGGGTTCGCCTGGGAGGTCGAGCAGATCGCGGACTGGGGCCTGCAGGCGCGGGTGCTGATGGTGCTGCCGCCGCAGCGCAAGGGCTACGGCGTCGTGCACGAGCAGGCGTGCCAGGTGCTCGCGACGCTCGAGGGCCAGCCGAACCCGCTGGTCGTCGACCACTACCAGCAGGTGATGCCGCGCTCGACCGTGCTCGTCAAGGTGTGGCAGGGCGACGGCCTGCTGACGGCGCTGATCCGCCAGCCCGTGTTCTACCACCTGAAGTCGCGGTGGGCGCGGGCCTCGGAGACCACCTACAGCAAGGGCGTCGCCGAGCTCGCCAGGGCGAGCCCGTGGCCGTGATCAGGGCTTGAACGGCAGCAGTTCCTCCTCCACCCCCGTCCTGACCACCACGCACGTCGACTCCGGCACCTCCTGCCACGCCCCGACCAGGTCGCCCAGCGGCTCGGACACGATGAGCCGCGAGTCGTCGGTGAGGTTGTGCAGCGCCGGGTTGTCCGGGTACTGGCGGCGCAGCGTCGACACGTCGGTGCTGTGGAAGAGCGAGCGCGACCTGCCGCGGCTCGAGTAGCGGAACGCCCAGGTGGTCGAGCCGTCCGAGACCGCGACGGTCATCTGCACCGGGTACTCGACGCCCGCGCGCCGGCCCACGTCCTCGACGAACTCGACCATCCGCGCCACCGCGGCGGGCGGGTCCTGCTCCAGGCCGAAGCTGATGGCCAGGTAGAACATGACCTCGGAGTCCGTCGAGCCCTCGAGCAGCGGGAACAGCTCGGGGTCGATCGCCAGCACCAGCTCGCGCCGGACCAGCGGGAACCGGGTGATCAGGCCGTTGTGCATCCACAGCCACGTGCCGTGCCGGAACGGGTGGCAGTTCGACCGCTGCACCGCGCCGCCGGTGGACGCCCTGACGTGCGCGAAGACCCGGTCGACGGTGATCTGCGCGGACAGTTCACGCAGGTTGCGGTCGTTCCACGCCGGTTCGGTGCTCAGGAACAGGCCGGGCGTGGCCGCATTGCCGTACCAGCCGATGCCGAACCCGTCGCCGTTCACCGCCGTCGCGCCGAGACGGGCGTGCTTGGACTGCATGACGAGCGAGTTCTCCGGCGCGTAGAGCAGCTCCTCCAGCAGGACCGGCGAACCGGAATACGCGAGCCACCGGCACATGACGACCTCCTCGAACCCAGTGCTACAGGGGAACACGTAGCAGACGCCGGATGCGAGGTTTGCGGCGACGCGCCCATCTCGGGCAGCATGGCCCAGGTGACGGTCCCTCCCGGCTTACGGCCCCCGCCCGGTGAGCGGCGCGGGAACTTCGAGACGATCGAGGTGCAGGCCCCGGCCGGCCGGCCCCCGGCGGCCCCCGCCCCGGCAGCTCACGCCCGGTCCGACCGCGCCTCGTCCGACCGCGCTTCGTCCGACCGCGCTTCGTCCGGTCATGCCCGGTCCGGCCAGGCCTCGCTCGACCAGGCCCGGTCCGGTCACGCGCGGTCTGACCGCGCTCCGTCCGACCGTGCCCCGTCTGATCACGCCAGGGCCGACCACGCCAGGGCCGACCACGCCCGGCCTGATCGCGTTTCGTCTGGTCATGCCCGGTCTGAGGACGCCTGGTCCGACCGTGCCGGGTCCGGTCGCGCCAGGTCTGACGACACCCGGTCCGACCGCGCCTCGTCCGGGCACGTCCTGTCCGGCTACGTCGCGTCCGGCCACACCCCGGCCGGGCACGCCCCGGTGTCGCGGTCGGCCGCCGAGCCGGTCGAGGCCGCGGCGGAGGAGCGCTCGGACATGGCCGTCATCGGCCCGATCGCGGCCCTCGTGCTCGCGCTGACGGTCTGCACGCTGATCCTCGACCACCCGGCCGCCCGTGCCGTCGCCGCGGGGCTCGCCACGCTCGGACTGGTGGTGGCCGTGGCGCTGATGCTGATGGCCAAGAAGCCGAAGCCCGGCCGCCACGTGGCGCGGCACTCCGTCGACCCCGAGGCGACCGACCGGATCCCGCCGGGCTGGAACACGGTCGACCGCCGCTGACCGCCGCTGCGAGCTTCGCCGCCCACCAGGGCTGCCGAGCCGTGCTGCCGAGCTGCGCCGCCCATCAGGGGTGTCGGCTCGAGATCGTCGACCTGCGCCGCCCGCCAGGGGTGTCGCCCCGAGATCGTCGACCTGCGCAACCCACCAGGGGGCGTTGTCCCGAGGTCGTCGACCGGAGGCCACCTACCGGAGGCCGTCGACCTGGGGCTGCCGATCGGTGCGGCTGACCGCGGTGGCCGCCCACTCGTGCCGCTGACCCGTGAGCGCGCGGTGCCGGCCGGCACCGGCTCACCTCAGGGTCGCCAGGCCCGCCTTCGCGTACTTCTCGTCCAGGTCGCCGCTGGGCGCCCCGCCCACGCCGATGCCCGCCACCGAGGTGCCGTCGACCGCCACCGGCACGCCGCCGCCCAGGAACAGGGTGCCCGGGATGTCCCGCAGCGTCGCGCCCTGGCCCGTGACGCGGCCGGCGAGCTCCGAGGTCGGGGCGTTGAACGACACGGCGGTGAAGGCCTTGCGGCGGGCCGACTCCTCGGTCTGCGGGCCCGCGCCGTCGCCCGCCAGCAGCACCACCAGGTCGCCGCTGCGGTCGACCACGGCGACCGTGACGCGCTGGTTCTCCTTCTCCGCCGCGTCGAGCGTGGCCTGGGCCGCCTTGAGGGCGGCGTCGACGGTCAGCACCTTCTCGGTGCGGGTGGGGGTGCGCTGGTCGGCCGCGGCGTAGCCACCGCCGACGCTCAGCACGACCAGGGTGGCGATTGCGATCTTCTTGAGGTCCATGGTCACCAGACTGCGCCGGGCAGGGGGCTTTGCCATGGTGGTGATGGTGGAACCGGGGTTCAACCCATCGGTTGACCCGCGGGGCCCCGGGGTTCGCCTAGTGTCGCCGTCGTGTGGCTGAACAGGGCGATGCATGCGGGTTTCTACGTGCTGCTGACGGCGTCGGCGGCGCGGTACCTCGCGTACCACGGCGTCGATCTCGTCGTGCTCGGTCTCGCGCTCGCGCTGGGGCTCGTCTACCCCGCCGGGGTGCGGTGGACGCGGGCGTTGCCGGCCGGGCTCGGCGTCTGGCTGGTGCTGGTGTGGCTCGCGCCGAGCTTCGGGTGGTGCGCGATCCCCCTGTTCTTCCAATGCCTGCGCCAGCTGCGGCCGCGGGTCGCGCTGCCGATCGCGGCCGTGCTGACGGCGGCGGTGGTGCTGGCGCAGGTCCGGCTGGCGGCCGCGTTCGACTGGTCGCTGGTGCTCGGCCCGGTGGGGGTGGCGGTGCTGACGGCGGCGGTGTTCTTCGACCGCGCGCGGCTGTTGCGCGAGGCCGGGGTGCTGGAGGAACGCCAGCGCCTCGCGCGCGAGATCCACGACACGCTGGCCCAGGGCTTCTCGAGCATCAACCTGCTGCTCTCGCTCGGCGAGACGGCGAAGGCGGCCGAGGTCGCCAGGGACAACCTCGGCGAGGCGCGGCGGTTCGTGCGCGAGCTGGCGCCGATCCACGGCACGCTCGTCCAGGCTTTGCACCGGCTGGTGCCGCACGTGGAGATCGACGGCGACCCGTACGCGCTCAGCGTGCAGACCGAGGTGGCGCTGCTGCGGGTCGCGCAGGGGGCCGTGGCCAACGTCATCGAGCACTCCGGGGCCGGGCGGGTGGCGATCACGCTGTCCTACCTGGGCGACGCGGTCGCGATGGACGTCGTCGACGACGGCAGGGGGTTCGACCCGGCGGAGGTGAGTCCGGCGGAGGGCCGCGGCTACGGGCTGGCGTCCATCCACGGGCGCATCACCGAGCTGGGCGGCACCGTGTCCGTGGAGAGCGCGCCGGGGGAGGGAACCGCCGTGGCAGTGACGGTGCCGACGCCGTGAGGGTGCTGGTGGTGGACGACCACCCGGTGGTCCGGTTCGGACTCGTCGGGTTGCTCTCGCGCGACTTCGAGGTGATCGAGGCCGCGACGGGCGAGGAGTCGCTGACGAAGGCGTCCGGGGTGCAGGTCGTGCTGATGGACCTGCAGCTGGGCAAGGGGATCGACGGGGTGGAGGCCACCCGGCGGATCCGCGCGCTGGAGAACGGGCCGCACGTCGTGATCCTGACGACCTACGACTCCGACGCCGACATCGTGCGGGCCGTCGAGGCGGGCGCGATCGGCTACCTGCTCAAGGACTGCGACCCGGAGGACCTGTTCGAGGCGGTGCACACGGCCTCGACCGGCCAGACCGTGCTCTCGCCCGACATCGCGCAACGGCTGCTGGGCCAGGTCCGCGACCCGGCCCCGAAGGTCAGCAAGCGCGAGATCCAGATCCTCGAGTGCCTCGCCAGGGGCCTCGCCAACAAGGACATCGGCAACGAGCTGTTCATCAGCCAGTCCACGGTGAAGACGCATCTCGTGCGGATCTTCATGAAGCTGGGGGTGGAGACCCGCACGGCGGCCGTGAAGGCCGCCGTGGAACGCAAGCTGATCCGTCTCTAATCGTCGAGGGAAGGCGGCGTCGTGCGGGTCAGGCGCTCGTCCGGCTTGCCGCCGGACATCGCGAGCATGCCGCGCAGCACCTGCAGCAGCTTGGCGATCCCGCCCGGCTTCCTGCGGTTGATCCCGCCGATCACCTGCTTCAGCACGGAGAGCTGGTCGAAGTAGATCCGCTCGGTGACGAGGTTCTCGTTCTCGTCGAAGATGAAGTAGGCGTTCATCCGCGTGCGGTGGGTGCCGCCGGTCGCCGGGATCTTGCCCAGCGGGCCGAGGTGCGTGCCGATCAGCCAGAACTCGACGATCACCGCGTCCACGCTGTGCCGGAACGAGATCAGCTCGTGGTGCTGGTCGGGGAACGCCACGCGGGTGTCGGTGTAGTACTGCCGCACCGCGGCGTCACCGTCGTGGACGACCATCTGCGCGATGACTTCGTAGTGCGGGTGCGGGAACGTCGACAGCGTCGCGTCCCAGTCGTGCGCCACCTCGTCGGCGAAGTGGTCCAGCACGAGCTTTTCCCGCGCCCGCAGGACTTCCTCGGACGGCAGGACGAAACGGGATGACATCTGCACTCCTCAGTGGACGATGCGGCCGTGGGTGAACGTCGGCGTGGTGCCGGGGTTCGTCCAGGCGCCGGTGAGCTCGCTGGAGGGGAAGAACTGCAGGAACCGCGGGTCGGCCTGGCTGCGGTCGGCGAGCGTCTTCTCCAGCACGATCGAGTTGTACTGGTCGGCGGTGGTCTCGACGGTGTTCGCGTTGAGCACCACCTCCTGCTGCCAGCGCCGCGACCAGGAGGCGAGACCGGGCAGCTTCGAGTGTTCGGGCGTCAGCGCCTCGGCGGCGATCACGTTCTCGCTGCTCACCCAGATGCCGGTGGACGTGTTGACCACCAGGCTCTGGTTGCCGAACACGTGGCCGGGCGTCTTGACGACGGCGACGCCGGGGCCGAGCAGCACCGAGCCGTCGATCGGCAGGAACGCCTCCGCCGGCACGTCCGCGTAGGTCGCCGGCTGGTACCAGGGCTTCTGCAACGGGTGCAGCTCGGCCATCGCGGCCAGCTCGTCGCGCTGCACGACCACCTTGGCGTTCGGGAACAACGCCGCCGTGCTCGACGTGCCGATCCAGCGCCGCAGGTCCTGGGTGTGCAGGTGGTCGAACATCAGGTAGTCGACCTGCTCGGGCGCGATCCCGAGGCGTTCCAGGTGGCCGGGCACGGTGCCGTGGACCTTGACCACGCGTCGTTCGACGACGTCGGGCGTGCGGCTGGAGAGGTCCTCGAAGTACGGCGTGTACCGGCCGTGCTCGTGGTCGCTCGGCTCGAACAGCAGCACGCGCTCGCGGCCGTCCTCCTGCCACCGGATCACCAGCATCCGGTTGGTGATCGACAGGAACGGCGCGATCGCCCGCGACGCCCGGAACAGGCCGAACCGGGTCGGGTAGGGCAGCGTCACCAGGTCGCGCGTGACGATGCCGGCGGGAGTTCCGGTCGTGGCGAACTCCCGGCGGAACGCCTCACCGCGCTCGCGGGCGATCCGCAGTCGCACGCCCGGTCCGCCCTCGGCCGTGAAGATGCCGTCCAGCGTGTCGATCTCGGTCCCGATCGTCGGCAGGTCCGCCGCATCGGTGGTTCCCCACGGGAACTGCATCACTCCTCCAATATACCCACGCTGTGGGTTAATGACCTTAAACCCACGGTGTGGGCATTCGCAAGGCACAATGGCGGCATGACCGAGACCCGGCGCGGCCGTCCGCGCACCCCGCTGCTGTCCCGCGAGTCGATCGTCGCGGCGACGCTCCGGGTGATCGACGCCGAGGGCGTGGCGGGGGTCGGCATGCGGTCCGTGGCCCGCGACCTCGGGGTGGACGCGAAGAGCCTCTACAACCACGTCGACGGCAAGGACGGCCTGCTCAACGCCGTCGCGGAGCAGTTGCTGGGTGGTCTGGAACTGCCCGCGCCGACCGGGGACGCGCGCCGCGACCTGCACGCCATCGCGCACGCCTTCCGCGACCGCGCGCTGGCGCACCCCGCCGCCGCTCCGCTGGTGCTGACCCGCCAGCTGGCGTCGCTTCCGGGGCTGGCGCCGGTCGACGCCGTGCTGGCGGTGCTGCTGGCCGCCGGGGCGGCGCCGGACCAGGCCGTGCACCTGCTGCGGATGCTCCTCGCGACGCTGATCGGCACGCTGCTGCGCGAGGTGTCCGCGGCGCCGGCATTCGGTGACGACGACGGGGCGCGGCGCGAGGTGCTGGAGCGGTCCGGGCTGCCCGCGGTGGTGGCGACGGCGGCCCACCTGGCGCAGTACGACCGCGACGCCGAGTTCGAGTGCGCCGTGGACCTCGCGGTCACGGCGGTGCTGGCGCGAATCGATCTTCGATCGGCGCGTTAGGCCGAACGGCGGCAGACTGCGAGAGGTGAACTTTCGACGGTGGCCCGCGGTCGCGGCGGCGGGGTTCGCCTTCGCCGCGGTCGTGTACGTGCTCGCGGTGCTCACGAGGGCCGGTCAGACCATCGAGAACGCGGCGTTGCGCGGCGCCGACCAGGACGACGTGTCCGGAACGGACGCCGCCTGGAACGCGCTCGGCCAGATCACGGTGTACTCGCTGGCCGCCGCGGTGCTGCTGGTGGCCCTCGTCGGCGTGCTGCGGAAGCGGTGGGACCTCACGGTCGCGGCGGTCGGCGTCGTCGTCGCGGGCCAGCTCGTCGTGCAGGCGCTCAAACGGTTCGTCCTGCCGCGGCCGGCACTCGTCGAGATCACCGGCGACTACGCGCACAACAGCCTCCCGAGTGGACACACGACGATCGCGATGACCGTGCTGTTCGCGGCCGTCATCGTGGTGCCGTGGAAGTGGCGCGGGGTGCTGCTGTTCTTCGTGCTGCCGTGGGCGACGGCGATCGGCCAGTACACGCTCACCGCGAAGTGGCACCGGCTCAGCGACACCCTCGCCGCCGACGGCATCGCGCTCGCGGTCGCCGCGCTCGCTTCCTGGTGGCTGCAGAGGAGAGGAGCACTGCGGCCCTACGACGGACCGCGGCGCGCCGGCCGGGTGGTCCTGGTGGTGTTCTGGTCGCTCGCCGCGGTGGCGCTGCTCGCGCTGGGCCTGGTCCTGTGGGTGTTCCCGCTGGCGCGGGAGGGGCTGGACGCCGACGAGTGGGTGATCTACCTGGGTGCGGGCTCGCTGGCGTCGGCGGGATCCCTGTTCGCCGCACTGGCTTTCCTGGCGTGCTGGCGCAGAGTCCACTGAGGCGTCTCATTTCGGCAACCAGATGATCTCCCGCGCGTCCTGGAATGTGGAGAGGTTTCCGAAGAAGGGGACAAGACGTTGAGTTTCAACCGACGTGCGGTGCTCGCTCTGGGTGCTGGAGCGGCACTGGCCGTGGCCGTGCCCGCCACGGCGCAGGCCTCGCCCATCACCGGCAGGCTGCGTGAGCTCGAACGGCAGCACAACGCGCGCCTCGGCGTGTTCGCGACCGACACCGGAACCGGCCGCACGGTGCTGCACCGGGCGGACGAGCTCTTCCCGATGTGCTCCACGTTCAAGACCATCGCGGCGGCCGCGGTGTTGCGCCGGGACACCGACGGGTCGTTGCTGCGCAAGGTGATCACCTACACGCAGGCCGACGTCGACCGGTCGGGCTACGGCCCGGTCACCGGCAAGCCGGAGAACCTCGCGAACGGCATGACCGTCTCGGCCCTGTGCGAGGCGACCATCACCTACAGCGACAACTGCGCGGCCAACCTGCTGCTCGCCGAGCTCGGCGGCCCCACGGCGATCACCCGGTTCAGCCGGTCGATCGGCGACCCGGTGACGCGCCTCGACCGCTGGGAGCCGGAGCTGAACTCGGCGGAGCCGGGCCGCACGACCGACACGACGTCGCCGCGCGCCATCGGCCAGAGCTACGCCCGTCTCACGCTGGGCCACGCGCTGGACCGCGCCGACGCCACGCAGCTGACGACCTGGTTGCTGGCCAACACGACCGGCGGCAAGCGCATCCGCGCGGGACTGCCGGCGGCGTGGGGCTGGGGCGACAAGACCGGCACCGGCGAGTACGGCACGACCAACGACGTCGGCATCGCGTTCCCGCCGGACCGCGCGCCGATCGTGATCGCGGTGCTGTCGACCCGCGAGGGCGAGCCCGAAGGCGCGGCCGACGAGGTGCTGCTGGCCAAGACGGCGGAGCTGGTCGCGGCGACGTTCAGCTGACGTGACAGGGCGACCCGTCCGAACGGGTCGCCCTGGTGCGTGCGCTCGGCCCTAGCTGGAACGGGCCGGTGCCGTTATGGTCGACGTGAATCTCGTTCACGTTCCCAGAGGCGGCGGCGATGCGGCGAGCGGTTCTCCTGGCGGTCCTGTTCCTCTTCTCGCTGGTGGTCACCCCTGCGAGGGCGGACTTCGACGGCACCGAGCTGCGGGTCTCGGGCGGGGTGTTCCGCGACGAGCACGGCCGCGAGGTGGTGTTGCGCGGCTTCAACGTCTCCGGCACGGCGAAGCTGGCCGAGAACCGCGGCCTGCCGTTCGCGACCGTCGCCGACGCGCGGAAGTCGGCGCAGGCCATGCAGCAGCTGACCGGCGCGAACGCCGTGCGGTTCCTGCTGACGTGGGCCTGGATCGAACCGCGGCGCGGCCAGATCGACCACGCCTACCTCGACGGCGTCACGGCGCAGCTGCGCGCGTTCACCGCTCTGGGCATCCGCGTGTACCTCGACTTCCACCAGGACCTGTACTCGCGGCACCTGTTCAACTCCGACAGCTGGTACACCGGCGACGGCGCTCCCGCGTGGGCGGCGAGCGGCTATCCCAGGGAGTCGTGCGGGATCTGCGTCCACTGGGGCCAGAACATGAAGAACAACAACGCCGTCACCGCCGCCACCTACGACTTCTGGCACAACCGCGGCGGGGTGCAGGACTCGTTCGTCTCCGCGGCGGGCGAAGCGCTCGCGCACGTCAGGGAAGCGTTGCCCGCCACCGAGTTCAAGCTCGTCGTCGGCGTAGACCCGCTCAACGAGCCGTATGCGGGCAAGTACGACAGCGGTCAGACCTCGCAGATGTGGGAGCGCGACCTCCTGATGCCGTTCTACCAGCGGTTCCGGGCGAAGATGGACGAGGCGGGCTGGGCGGCGAAACCCGCGTTCGTCGAGCCGTTGGTCTTCTGGAACCAGAACGTGGACTTCTTCGCCGAACCCGGTGGCCTCGCACTGGTGCCGTCGCTGGGGGAGCGGTTCGTGTTCAACGCGCACTTCTACGACGGCAAGGCGCAGTCCGGCGTCCTCATGCCGGGCAAGGCGGGCGACGGCCAGTACGCGCAGGCGTTCGGCACCATCCGCGAGCGGGCGAGGGCGCTCGGCACCACGGCGATCGTCTCCGAGTTCGGGCACCCGGTCTCCGGCTTCACCTCCGACAAGAACGCGTCCGTGCTCAAGGCGATCTACCAGGGTCTCGACTCGGCGGCGCCGGGTGCGCGCTGGTGGGCGTCGCCGCGCGGCACGGTCGTCTCGGGCAGCCAATGGCACTGGGACACCAATTACGGCCGCCACCGCGAGCTGATGAACGACAACCCGAACAAGGTCAAGACCGAGGGCGACGCCATGAACGACGAGCATTTCTCGGCGGTGAAACTCGACGCGTCCGGAAATGCCGTGCTGAACGTCGAACGCGCGCTCGTCGACCGCGTCTACCCGCAGGCCGTCGCGGGCACCACGCTCGCGTTCACCTACGAGGACCGCGCGCACCAGACCTGGCAGCAGGTCCCGCTGCCGAACGTCCGCGCGCTCGTCGGGTCCGCGCCGTTCGCCGTGCTCGTGTGGGACTCCACCGGTGGCGCCGCGCCGACCGAGGTGCACCTGCCGGAGTCGCTGCGGTCGCCGCTGGTGGTCAGCTCGGTCCCGTCGTCGGTGCAGGGCGGCAAGTTGCTGCTGCACGGCGGCGCCGGACGGCAGTTCGCGCTGGTCACGGCCCCGTCGAACGGCAACGCCGCGGCAGCGGAGGCCGAGCTGCGCCAGTGGTACGTAAGCTGGTGAAGTGCGAACAAGGCCCACTCTGACCTGGTCGAACCCAGGCCCGTCGCTGCCGCGCACCACTTCCCTCGCCGACGTCGTGCCGATCGTCGCGCAGGGCGGGGTGCTGGTGCTCAGCGGCGCCGGCCTCTCCACCGAGTCCGGCATCCCCGACTACCGCGGCGAGGGCGGGTCGCTGCGCAAGCACACCCCGATGACCTACGAGGAGTTCACGACCAGCGAGGCCGGCCGGCAGCGCTACTGGGCGCGCAGCCACGTCGGCTGGCGCACGATCGCCCGTGCCCACCCCAACGCGGGGCACCACGCCGTCGCGCGGCTCTCACCCCGGCTCGCCGGGGTCATCACGCAGAACGTCGACGGCCTGCACCAGGCGGCGGGCTCGGCGGACGTGGTGGAGCTGCACGGCGGCCTCGACCGGGTGGTCTGCCTGGACTGCCGGGTGCTTTCGCCGCGCCTCGACCTGGACCACCGGCTGCGCGAGGCGAACCCGGACTTCGCGGCTACCACCGACGAGATCAACCCCGACGGCGACGTGTTCCTGCCGGAGGACCAGGTGCGCGGCTTCACCGTCGTGCCGTGCGAGCAGTGCGGTGGTGTGCTGAAGCCGGACGTCGTCTTCTTCGGTGAGAACGTGCCGCGGCCACGCGTCGAGGAGTGTTATTCGCTCGTCGACAACGCACGGGCGTTGCTGGTCCTCGGGTCGTCGTTGACGGTCATGTCCGGGCTGCGGTTCGTGCGCCGGGCCGCGGCGGCGGGTCTGCCGGTCGTGATCATCAACCGCGGCGAGACGCGGGGCGACCCGCACGCGTCGCTGCGGGTCGACCTGCCGCTCGGGAAATCGCTGACGGAGCTCGCCGACCTAGTTCTGTGAGCGGAACTGGTCCAGCACCCGCCGCTCCCGCTTGGTCGGGCGGCCCGCGCCGCGGTCGCGCCGAGCGATCGGGATGTCCGGCGGGGGCGGAGGAGTGCGGTCGATGAAGCACGTGGCCGCGTCCGCCGCGCCGACCCGCTTCTGGATCACCCGCACGACCTCGACGATCTTCGTCTTGTCGCCGACGCGGGCGCGGACCCGGTCGCCGGGCACGACGGTGGTGGAGGGCTTCGCGGGCTTGTCGTTGATGCGCACGTGGCCACCCCGGCACGCCTGGGCGGCGTCCGGGCGGGTCTTCGTCAGCCGGACCGCCCACAGCCAGCGGTCGATGCGCGTGGACTCCACCCGGCCATCATGGCACCTCGCGGATCTTGGAGCGCATCGTCAGGCCGGCGGGGGGTGAGGCAGCGGGTGCGCGCCCTCCGGCCGCAGGCCGTCGAACAGGATCGCCAGGTAGCGCTCCCACAGGTCCGGTGGCGCGCCCGGCAGGTTCTTGACGACGTCGTTGGGCACGCACATCAGCAGCATCAAGTCGGTGCCCGTGACATCGGGCCGTAGCGCGCCCTCGGCTCGTGCGCGGTCGACGAGTGCGGTGATGGCCCGCGTCATGTGCTCCTGCGCCACGGCCACCTCGGGGCCGAGCGCGCCGGACAGGAACGACAGGTCGAGCTGCTGGCGCTGGCGGGCCGCGTACCGCAGGAACTCGAGCACCGCGGCGCCCGCGTCCCGGGCGCCGAGCAGGTCCCCGGCCAGCGCCGTCAGCCTGGCGACGCGGTCCAGCACGATGGCGGCGACCAGGTCGTCCTTGGTGGGGAAGTGGCGGAACACCGTGCCCTTGCCGAGGCCGGCGCGGCGCGCGATCGCCGAGATCGGTGCGTCCACGCCCTGCCGGGCGAACTCCTCGATCGCCGCGGCGAGCAGCAGCTCGCGGTTGCGGACGGCGTCGGCACGCAGGGACACCCCGGCAGCCTAACAAGTTGACCGCGCGGTCCGTTTCGGGCAGGCTAAAGTGACCAGCCGGTCCGTTTATGGGGGAGTGCGATGAGAGCTGTCGTGGTCAAGAGCTACGGCCCGCCGGAGGACTACGTGGTGGCGGACGTTCCCGTGCCGCGTCCGGGGCCGGGGCAGGTCCAGGTCCGCATCGCCGCCGCGTCGATCAACCCGGCCGACGTCGTCCTGCCGGGCGGGGCGTACCACGACGTCACGCCGCTCGAGTTCCCGCACGTGCCCGGCAACGACTTCGCCGGCACGGTGACGGAGACCGGTCCCGGCGTGACGGCGTTCCGGGTGGGCGACGAGGTCTTCGGCCAGGCCGTGCCGCGGGTGCTGCGCCCGCTGGCGGGCAGGACCAGGCCGTCGCTGAGCACGGGGTCGCTGGCCGAGTACGCGGTGTTCGAGGCGGACACGCCGCTGCTGACCCACCGCCCGCCCGGTCTCTCCGCCGAGGACGCGGCCGCGCTGGCCACGACCGGCCTGACCGCGCGGGCGCTCCTCGTGACGGCACGGCCGGAGCCGGGGAACACCGCGCTGGTGGTGGGCGCGACGGGCGGGGTCGGCACGGCGCTCGTCCCGCTGCTCGCGGCCGCAGGCGTGCACGTCGTCGCCACGTCCACCACCGCCGACGACTCACTGCTGCGCGCGCTCGGCGCCGCGGAGACCATCGGGTACGAGGACGCCTACCCGCGGGGCGTCGACAAGGCGTTCAACCTCGTGCTGCCGGGCGATCGGCTCGACGCGGTCGCCGGGGCGGTCCGTCCCGGCGGCGGTCTGCTCACGATCACCTACCCGCCGCCTGGACTGGACGCGCTCCGCGACGACGTCGACGTGCGGTTCGTGCTGGACCTCGACGGGGAGCTGGGAGGTATGCGCGAGGTGGCGGAACTGGCGGCCGGGGGCGCGCTGCCCGCGACGATCGGCCGCCGCTACACCCTCGACGAGGGGCCGCGGGCGTGCGCCGACTTCCTGCGGCGGCACACCACGGGCAAGCTCGTCGTCATGGTGTGACCGTGTCCACCGCGGACTTCAGGCCGAGCATCCTGGCGAGGCCGGACAGTTCGAGCACCTTCGTCACCTGGGCCGACGCCGCGGAGAGCCGCAGCCCGCCCGCCGTGGCGGAGGCGCGGGCGTGGCCGCGCACGAGAGCGCTCACACCGCTCGAGTCGCAGAACGTGACCCCGGACAGGTCGAGCACGACGTAGCGGTGGCCGTTGTCGAGGAGCCGGTCGAGTCGGGCGAGCAGGCGTTCGGAGCCGGAGCCGGCGAGTTCACCCGAGACGGTGACGAGCGTGGAGGCAGGTGACGTGTGGGTCACCGTGACTTCGAGCATTTCGAGGTTTTACCCAGTCCACGCGGGCGTGAAACCACCCGGCCGCCGTCGCTCGTCCGGGGAGCTCCGGCGACGGCGCGTGAATTCAAGATCTGCATTCGAAGATCGCCCTCGCTCGATTCGCCGGAATATTCCCGATGGTTTCGTATCCGCTGGGTGACGACGTTTTGGTTGTGGCCAAAAGCTTCGACGGTATTTTCGTCCGTCTGGAGACTGGCGGTGGGGCAGGTGCTTGTTGGGGAGAACAACCACCTGGGAAGAGAAAAAACGGGGGGACACATGAAAAGGCACGTGCGCGACAGTTTCTTCGTCGTGGGCGAAGGTGTGCTGGAATTCGACGACAGGGGCGAGGCCGTCACGCGGCGCCCCTCCACCGCGGAGGAGCTGCGCAGGTTCCGGTTCTCGCGGCTGGGGCCGAAGGGCCCGCGCACGGACGAGGAGACGCGGACGGCGCTCGCGACCGCGATCACCGCGGCCGGCGCGCAGCCCGACGCACCGGGTGTCCCCGCGGGGTTCACCTACCTCGGCCAGTTCGTCGACCACGACCTCACGATGGACCGCACCGACACGCAGCTCGGCCAGGACGTCAACCTCGACGAGCTGCTGCAGGGCCGCTCGCCGGCGCTGGACCTCGACTCGGTGTACGGCCGCGGCCCGCGCGACAAGGACGACCAGGCCTTCTACGCCGAGGACGGCGTGAAGCTGAAGACCGGCACCACGACACCGGTGCCGTTCCCGGACGAGGGCACCAACGTCCCGTTCGAGGGCTTCGACCTGCCGCGCCGCGGCGGGACGGCGGGCACGGCGGCGGACCGCAGGCTGCCGCTGATCCCGGACGCCCGCAACGACGAGAACCTCGTGGTGGCGCAGACGCACCTCGCGTTCATCCGCTTCCACAACCGCGTGGTCGACGAGCTCGCCCTCACCGGCCTCACGGGCGAGCGGCTCTTCCGGGCCGCCAGGGAGCTCGTGGTGCGGCACTACCAGTGGCTGCTCAGGACCGACTTCCTGCCGCGCGTCGTCGACCCGGCGATCGTGGAGGACGTCTTCACCCACGGCCGCCGGTTCTTCGAGGTGCCGGGCAGGCACCACGGCCGCGACAACGCGCCGACCATGCCGATCGAGTTCTCGGTGGCCTCGTACCGCTTCGGGCACAGCCAGGTCCGCGGCGCGTACCAGTGGAACCGCGTGTTCAACTCGGCGGGACCGGGCGGCATCGCGTCGCTGTTCGCGCTGTTCACGTTCACCGGCGTGGCGGGCAACTTCGACCCGGGCTCGCAGACGCCGGACGACCTCGACGACGTCGACCGCGGCCCGATCTTCACGTTGCCCAGCAACTGGATCGCGGACTTCCGGCGGCTCTACGACTTCACCGAGGCGGGCCGCGAGGACCTGGTGGCCCCGGCGGAGTCCGGCGGCGGCAACGTCACCAAGCGGATCGACACGCTGCTCGTCGACCCGCTGACGCAGCTCCCGGCCGGCACGTTCGGCGGGCGCGGCACGACGTTCCGCGAGATCGAGCGCAACCTCGCGTTCCGCAACCTCACCAGGGCCTCGATGATGGAGCTCGCGACCGGCCAGCAGCTCGCGGAGGTCTTCGGCGCCGAGCCGCTCACGGCCGAGCAGATCCTGACCGGCGACGGCGGTGCCGTGGTCGAGGGCCTGACCGGGGAGCAGCGGGACCAGCTCGTGACCGCGACCCCGCTGTGGTTCTACGTGCTGCGCGAGGCCGAGGTCGGTGGCGGGCGGCTGGGCCCGGTCGGCGGGCGGATCACCGCCGAGGTCTTCCACCGCGCGATGGAGGGCAGCCGGATCTCGATCGTGCGCTCGCCGTACTGGCGGCCCACGCTCGGGCCGGACTCCAGCACGTTCCGCATGGTCGACCTGCTGCTGTTCGCGTTCGAGGGCAAGGCCGACCTGCTGAACCCGCTGGGCGACCCGCCGGCCTGATCTTCCCCGCACCCGATGTCTGACCGTGTGGTGGCAGTCAGACAGGAGAGGGAGATCGATGACGCGTCCAGAAACGACACGCCGCGCAAGTGCGGGGCACCGCCTCACCCGGTTCGCGGGTGAGGCGGGAATCCCGTTGCTGCGCATCGGCCTGGGGGTCGTGTACCTCTGGTTCGGCGTGCTGAAGCTCTTCCCCGGCGCCAGTCCTGCCCAGGACCTCGTGGAACGCACGGTGTCCGCGCTGACGTTCGGGATCGTCCACGGGGACCTCGCGAGGCTCGGCGCCGCGATCACCGAGATCGGGATCGCACTGGTGCTGCTGAGCTTCCGCGCACCGGGGCTGTGCGCGGTGCTGCTGATCGGTCACGCCGTCCTGGTGTCGACACCGCTGGTGTTGTTCGCCGGGGAGATGTGGTCCGCTCCGCTGCGGGCGTCCTTCGAAGCCCAGTACATCCTGAAGAACCTGGTGACCGTCGCCGCCGCGGTGGTCATCGCCTCGTCGCGCCGGGGGGTGCGATGACCGGGAGCCGTCCGATCGCGGGGATCGGGCGGCTCCCGCGCGTGCGCGTCCCGATTCGTGCGACCGGGAACCCGCTGGTGGCAAGGCGATCGCGGACGACCGGGCAACCGCCGGCGCGTCCGCCGCGTCGTTCCTCCTTGTAAGGGAAGATCGAAGTCCACACGGGCCATCACACTCTCTGGGGACAGTGGATGAACTTCAAGCGGTTCACCGCCATGTGCGCGGTGCTCTCGATCACCGGTGCGGCCTGGGCGCCGTCGGCGAACGCGGGGGAGCAGCACCACCCGCTGGCCGAGCGGCTGCGCGCGGCGATCGCCGAGCAGAACTTCAAGGACGTCACCGACCTGACGCCGCCGGAGCCGGGCGCCGCGCGCTCGGCGGGACAGCGGGAGAAGTACGACCCGAGCCCGGCGGAGCTCGCGACCAAGGCCAGGACACTGGCGGTCCAGGCCGGCAAGCCGTTGCACCAGACGCCGAACATGGACGCGGCGATCATCGAGCTCGACGCGGCCGGGCGCCCGGCCGCGGTCGCGAACGTCCTGCTCAGCCCGCAGTACCCGACCGGCGTGGTCGTGCCGGTCAAGCACCGCAGCCTCGCCACCGACGAGGTGCGCTACCGCTGGTGGGACGACACCGAGTGGGACGTCAACGGCGGCAGGGGCACGCGCGACGTGCTGGCGGGCCGGGAGAACGCGCCGATCGACTTCTCCTCGCCGTACCCGGCGTCGGTGTTCAAGCTGATGGTGGGCTTCGGCGTGCTGCGCCTCGCCGACCAGGGCAAGGTCGACCTGGACGCGGACTACGTCTACGACCCGAACCCCGTGCGCGAGGCGTGCGGCGGGAAGTCGACGAAGAAGGTCCGCCAGCTCTTCGACGAGATGATCACGAAGTCGCAGAACGAGTCCACCTGCGCGCTGATCAAGATGATCCACGACCTGAACTCGTGGGACGCCGTGAACGCGAGCTTCGCCGACCTCGGCATGCCGACGCTGATGGTCACCGGGACCATCCCCGGCAACGGTGGCCGCTGGATCGGCTCGAACATGAGCGGTCTCGACACGGCGAAGCTCCTGCTGCTGGTCAACGGCGGCACGGGCGTGCTGTGGACGACGGACGCGGGCAAGCAGGTCACGCGTGACGAGCTGACGGCGTCGTCGCGGCAGTTCTTCCTGGACACCCTCGGCGGCCAGGGCCACAACGAGATGCTGTCCACACCGAACTGGTGCGGCCGCGACTACCCGGTGCAGGGCATCCCGCAGCAGGTGCCGGCGCGCTGGATCCAGGCCGACGGCACGGTGAAGGTCGGTGACGCCGTCTACGACCGCGACGTGCGGCCGTGCAACGAGGCCGCCGAGGTGACCTTCGCGCACAAGACCGGCTGGGTCGACACGACCGGCTCCGACGCGGGCATCGTGAAGTCGTTCCGGGGCAAGGACAACCGCAACTACGTGGTGGTCGTGTTCTGCAACCTCGGCACGGACTACGTCGACGCCGACCGCCCGGCCGACCCGCCCGGCGTGTTCCCGGTGCTCTACACGCAGAAGTACGCGAAGCTCGGCAAGGCGATCGACACCATCATGAAGAACCTCTAGCAGGACCCGGCACCGCGGTCGGTCACACGGCCGCGGTGCCGATCAGCCCGTTGCGCGTCACCAGCCCCGCCAGCGCGTCCTCGTCCAGCCCGCCGGTGCCCTCTGGTCGGCGCGGCAGCACCATGTACCGCGACTCGGCGTTGGCGTCCCACACCTCGATCCTGGTCGACTCCGGCAGGGTGAGGCCGAACTGCGCCAGCACCTCGCGCGGGTGGCTCACCACCTTCGAGCGGTAGGACGGGCTCTTGTACCAGGTGGGGGACGGCCCGAGCAGCGCCAGCGGGTAGCAGCTGCACAGCGTGCACACGACGACGTTGTGCACGTCCGCGGTGTTCTCGACGACGTGCAGCACCTGTGGTTGCAGCCCGCCGCCCATCGACAGGCCGATCTCGGGCAGCGCGTCGTTCGCGTCCGCGAGCAGCCGGGTGCGGAAGCCGGGGTCGGTCCAGGCCCGTGCCACGACCCGGAACCCGTTGGCGGGCTTGGCGTTGGCTGTGAAGGCCTCCAGCACCTGGTCCAGCTCGCGCGGGTCGAGCAGGCCCTTGCTCTCCAGCAGCGCTTCCAGCTCGCGCACCCGCGCGGCGATCGGGGAGTCGTCGTGGTCGTCACTCATCGCCGAGGTAGTCCTCCCAGAGGGACAGCGTCACGTGGTGGTCGCCGTGGCCGAACAGTTCGCGTGCGGGGAACCGCACCAGGTACACCTGCTGCTCGCGCCGGATCCCCTGCGCGTTCAGGTCCGCCAGCGGGTGGACGCCGTCGCTGCCGACGACCGTGCCGACCCGGCCGCGCGCGTAGTGCGGCAGCCGCGTGTGGTGGTCCGGGTCCACTGTGGACGTCCGCACCCGGTCGCCCGTGCGGTAGCGCTCAGACAACGCCCTTCTCCTCCAGGAGCGTCCGGATGGCGCGGAACCAGTTCTCGTAGTACGACGACTCGTGCGACATCGTCCGTTCGACGGCGTCGCGGAACTCGTCGAGGTTGTAGACCTTCTGCCCGATCAACGCGCGGTTCATCGCCATGACGTGCGCCTCCCAGTCGGCGTGAAACGGCGGCTCGTCGAGCTCCTCCAGCACGGGCCCGAAGCCGTCCAGTCCGCCGACGTCGTTGGTCCTCGGCATGTCACCTCCTGCGCTCGAGGAGATTCTGCGCCGCCTCGCGCTAGTTCGGGAAGTGGAACTCGGGACCCGCCGCCGGTCGGGAACGCCACGGCGCGCACGAAAGTCGGCCCTCGGTTCCCGGGAGTCGTGTCAGCCGAGCGGGTGCCGGGCGACGAGCACCATCGCGTCGAGCAGCCGCCACCAGTCCCGCTCACCCGCGTCCACGACCTGCCCGACGGCGGCCAGCGCGGCGATCACGGCCTCGGGCTCCTTCCCGAGCAGCACGACCGCCTGCCGGAACCGGTCGGTGCGCCGCAGCTTCACGAGCGACGGCGGCAATGCGGGCGGTGCCGGGTCCGGTTCGCCGAACGAGACGCGCAGGTCCGTGCCGAGCGCGGTGGCCAGGCGGGACAACGCGCCGGTCGTCGGGTTCCCGCGGCCGTTCTCGAGGTTCGCGATGTACGGCACGGAGAGGCCCGCGTCGGCGGCGACCGAGGCCACGGTGCGGCCGCTGGCCTGGCGCAGTGCGCGGATGGCCGGTCCCAGGGAGTCCACAGGACTATCTTGACAGAACACTGATCCGCTGTCTCTATTTTGTGGGTATGAGTGCCTGGGGGGTTCGGGACTTCCGGTTGCTGTGGGGCGGGCGGGCGGTCGGCCAGCTCGGGTCCTGGTTGCTGGTGGTGGCGGTGCCGGCGCACGTCCACGCGCTGACCGGGTCGGTGTTCGCCACGGGGCTGGCGCTCGCGGCGGAGTACCTGCCCGCGCTGGTGCTGGGGCCGGTGGCGGGGGTGCTGGTCGACCGGTGGGACCGGCGGCGGGTGATGGTCGCGGCGGACCTGGTCCGGGCCGCGGCCGTCGCGCTGATGCTGCTGGGGACGCCCGCGGCGATCTACGCGGCCGTGGTGGCGGAGAGCGTCGGGGCGGTGCTGTTCCGGCCCGCCGCGCAGGCCCACGTGCCGGCCGTGGTGGGGACGGGACCGGCGCTCGCGAGCGCGAACTCGTGGAACGCCGCGACCGACGGGGTGGTGGGGCTCGTCGGGCCTCCGCTCGGGGGAGTGCTCCTCGCGTGGGCCGGGTTCGAGGCGCTGGTGGCGCTCGACGTCGTCAGCTACCTGGTGTCGGCGGTCGCGATCGCGGCGACCCGCCGGCGTGCCGCGGTGGTGGGGGAGCGGTCGGGGTTCCTGGCCGGGGTCGAAGCCCTGCGGGCGCTGCCGGTGGCGCGGGTGCTGCTGCCGCTGAGCGCGGTGTTCCTCGCGGCCAACGCGGCGTTGAGCGCGCTGCTCGTGCCGTTCGGGGTGCGCCACCTCGGCGGGACCGCGCAGATCGGGATCGTGCTGTCGGCGCTGGGGCTCGGGTTCCTCGGCGGCGCGGTGCTCGCGCGGTGGCTCGACGGCGTGCAGCCGCGCACGACGCTCGCCGCGGCGCAGCTCTGCACGGCGGCCGGGTTCGCCGGGTTGTTCAGCGCGCGGGAGCTCTGGGCCGCCGTGGTCGCGGCCGTGGTGATCGGCGTGTTCGGGTCGGTCACGGTGGTGACGCCGAAGACCGTGGTGCAGCGGCAGGCACCGGGCCCCCTGCTCGGCCGGATCAGCGCGCTGTTCCTCGTGGCCGAGGCGGCGGCGACGCTCGTCGGGGCGGTCGGTGGTCCACTGCTCGCGGAGGCCGTGTCGCTGCACTTCGCGGCCATGACCGCGGCCGCCGTCGCCGCCGCGGGGGCGCTGGTCGGCGCGGTGACCGTGCCGCTCCGGCCGGCACCACGCTGAAGCACTTGCTCGACGGCTCCCTCACCGACGGCTTGCTCGTCCAGCCGCATCGCGGCGTCATGCGGCTGCACAATCACGTGCGGTCGTTCGAGGGCGCCGCCGGGAACACGGGCCGAGGGCAGTGCGGGGCTGGGGACCGAACGGGGTAACGCGGTGGCGGCGGAGTCGATGTAGGGGTGTGCGCCTCACCCTCCTCGCCGCCGCCGCGTTCCTGCTCCTCGCCTGCACCTCCACGCCGCAGGCGGCACCGTCGCAGGCGCCTGCCCCGCAGACCACGGTGGACCAGCCCGCCGGCACCGGCCCGACCTGCGCCAACGCCAACTCGTCGGTGGTGGGCAAGGCGCTCGGGCTGCGGTTGCAGGGGCAGCGGGAGACCGTCGACAAGGCCGTCACCACGTGCACGTACGTCGGCTCCGGCATGCCCGTCGAGGTGCGGTTCACGACGAACGCCACCGCCGCGGCGTTCGCGAAGGCCAGGCCGGAGGGCGCCAAGCCGATCGAGGGCTTCCAGGACGAGGCCTGGGAGACGGCGGCCGGCGGGTCGGAGACCACCCAGCACACGGTGGCCGCGCGCAAGGGGAAGACGCAGGTCGAGGTCAAGTCGCCCGCGGGCGTCGAGCCGTCGAAGAAGCTGATCGCGGACCTGCTGAGCAGGATCTAGACGGGCACGTCGAAGAACGACAGCACGCGCCCGCCCGGTGCGAGCCACGGCCGCACCAGCGCGCGGGCGCGGCCGGGATCGCGGTGGAACAGTCCCACCCGGACGGCGAAGACCAGGTCGAACCGGCGGTCGCCGAGGTTCACGTCCTCGAGCGAGGCGATCAGGAACTCCGCCTTGCCCGACACCACGTACGGGGCGTTGCGGCGGGTCGCGGCCTCGACCATCTTGACCGAGCGGTCGATCGCGGTGAGCGTCCCGGTGGACAGCAGCCCGCACACCATCGTGGCCGCGACGCCCTGGCCGCAGCCGATCTCCAGCACGCGGTCGCCGGGGCGTACCGCGAGCTGGCCGACCACATCCCGCAGCCGCTCGCTCACGGTCCACATGATGCGTCACGGCGGCGGGCGGGGCCACCGGCCGCGGGCGCGGACGTCAGCCCAGTCCGCCCAGGTTGACCATCCAGTTCACGCCGAACCTGTCGGTGAGGTCGCCGTACTCGTCGCCCCACATCTGCTTCTCCAGCGGGGTGCCGACCTGGCCGCCCTCCGCGAGCTTCGCGAAGTACTCGCGCAGCACCTCGTCGTCGCCCGAGAGCGAGACGGTGATGCGCGAACCCGACTTGCCCTCCATGCCGGGCGGCGTGTCGGAGGCCATGAGCGTGTAGCCGGCGTCGGTCTCGAGCTGGGCGTGCATGATCTGGTCGGCCTGCGGCGCGTCCTGCATGCCGAACTCCCCGAACGTGCTCATCTTCAGCTCTCCGCCGAAGACCGACTGGTAGAACTCCATCGCCTGGCGGGCCTGGCCGTCGAAGCTGATGTACGGGTTGAGGCGAGTGGCCACCGGAATCCCTCCTCGGGGGAAGACGGATCCGCATACTCGCAAACCCCCGGCACACCGACAACTCGAAGTCGTCCCGTGACAAGCCCGTTCGAGTGGTGAGCGCCCGGAGGACGGCCGTTCTTCGATCTGCTGCACCGTCCCCCGGCCTGACCTGCGCGAACAAGATTCTCGAAGATTTTCCGGGTCGTCGTGTCGATCCGGGCGGGTGCCCGTTCGACGCATCAGTGGAAGGACACGACAGCCCAGGAGGAACCCGATCATGACCGCGACCGCCACCACCGCCACCACGTCCCCCGTCGCCCGCAAGTCCGCGATCGCCCGGTACGCCACGCTCGCGACCCGCGTGCTGACCGGCCTGCTGTTCACCGTGACCGGCCTGAACGGGTTCCTGAACTTCATGCCCGCACCCGATCCGAGCACGATGGCGCCCGCCGGGGTGGCGTTCACCGCCGCCCTCTACGCCACCGGGTACATGCTGCAGCTCGTGGCGGGCGTCCAGGTGGTCGCCGGTGTGCTGCTGGTGATCGGCCGGTTCGTGCCGCTGGCACTGGCGCTGCTCGCGCCGATGGTGGTGAACATCTTCCTGATCCACGTGTTCCTGGAGCCGTCGGGCCTCGGGATCGCGATCCTCGTGGTGCTGGCCGAGATCGGCCTCGCGTGGGCGTACCGCGACCGGTTCCGCCCGATGCTGCAGGCCCGCTAGGCCCGCCAGCGAAGTCCCCCGCGGGCCACCGGCCGGCGGGGGACTCGTCGTTGCGGGACAGGGGTTTCCGGCCGGGCTACCGGGCGACGAACGTGGCCAGCAGCGCCTGCACCTCGTAGACGTCGACGCCCTTGCCGAACTGCTTGGAGATCGGCACGTCGCTGCTGGAGATCCAGATCTTCAGCTCCGCGTCCAGGTCGAAGTGCCCGGCGGTCTCGACCGAGAACTGCGTGATGGCCTTGTAGGGGATCGAGTGGTACTCGACCTTCTTGCCCGTCATGCCCTGCTTGTCGACCAGGATGAGCCGCCGGTCGGTGAACACGAACGAGTCGCGCAGCAGCTGGTAGGCCGCGTGGACCGGTTCCCCCTGCGCCAGCAGGCGGCCGAACTCCTGCGCGGCGGCCCTCGGGTCGAGCTTCGACGCGTTCCCCATCATTCCGCTGAGAAGTCCCATACCTCCACGTTTACCAGGCTTTCCGCCGGCCGCGGGAGGGCGTTGCGGAGCCGGATGCCGCTCCAGCCCAGCGAACTGCTCGTCACGTGGTCCCAGAACGGCCACAGCGACGGCAGCGCGCGCAGCGAGATCCCCGCCTCCTCGTGCAGCTCGAACAGGTCGCCGACGCGTTCGGCCGGCCCCAGCGGCACCACCGGTTCCTCCGCCACCACCGCGCTGTCGCCGAACGGCCGGAACGCGGCCGCGTCCAACCGGTACGCGTAGAGCTCCACCGCGCGCATGCGCTCCAGCCACCCGAACTCCACGGCGTGCACCCGCACGCCGCAGCCGGGCCCGATGATCCGGTCGCGGTCCCCGGCCGTGCTGCCCGGTGTCGTCCAGGCCAGCACCCGCGGGCACTGCCGGGGGAACCAGTAGTCGGGGGAACGGGCCGCGTCCACCGCCCACACGTACTCCCCGGGCTGCCGCGCGGTCGCCGCCCGGTGCGGGACGAACCGCGTGATCGACGGGTCCTCGGAGAAGTGCAACACCTGACCTGGTTCGGGGCGCATGAGGTCATACTGGCCCGCATGCGGAGGCTGACGCTCGCGGTTCTGCTGGTCCTCACCGGCTGCTCGTCGGGTGGCGCGGACAACGCCGCCGGCTTCACCCCGGTCGGCCTCACGGCGACGCCGGAGGCACTGGCGAGCCACGGCGACATGCTGGTCATCGGCACGCGGCCGTCGGATCACCCGGAACTCCTCACGCGGACCAAGGACGGCGCGCTGAGCAACGCGCGGCTCACCCCGGCGACGCCGTACGGCAAGGAAGCGCACTGGTACGGGATCACCTCCGACGGCACGACGATCACCGGTGTCGGCGGTGAACGCGGTGGCGCGCACGGCAACGTGCGGTGGAGCGCCTGGACCGGCGACACCCGGCAGATCGCCGAGAAGCCGCAGGCCTTCAGCACGTTCGGCGGGTACGGCGCGGGCGAGCTGATCGGGCCGGTGCGCACGAAGCGGGGGCCGCTGGTCATCGGCACCTGGCAGAGCGACAAGGCCGGGCTCGACATCGCCGTGTGGACCTACGCCGCCGACACGTGGAGTCGCCAGCCGTCCGGGGGCACGGTGCTCGAGAGCTCCCAGGAACTGCTGCGGTTCCCGCTCGCCGTCGCGCCGGACGGGGACGGGGCGATCGTCGTCGGCTGGCAGATCGCCAAGGGCGCCGTGAGCGCCGCGGTCTGGCGGTTCGACGGCGCGGCCTGGACCACCGCGACGCTGCCGGACGGCGACGCCGCGCTGGCCGCCCGCTGCTGGGACGGCACGTGCCACGTCGTGGGGCGCAGCAAGGGCAAGCTCGCCTGGTGGTCGGGTCCCGACTGGAAGAAGCTCGCCACGCCGGACATCCCCGTCGGGGACAACCAGGCCCTCGCCGCACCCGTGCCCGTCAACGGCGTGCCGACGCTCTTCGTCGACCACGGCGGGGTGAAGCTCGTGTCCGAAAAGGACGAACGACCGGCCGACGGGCCCAGCGGTGACGTGGTCGCGGCGGAAGCGGTCGGCGGGCAGGTGTTCGTGATCGCGGGCGGCCGGCTCTGGCGGCTCGGTTAGGCCGGAGTCCGCCGTGAACCGGTTCACGGCAACCCGGTCGAACACCGCTTTCCGGAGCTGCGGTCTTTCTCACAAGGGGACCGAACGCCCGCTTCACATTCGGACGGGCTTCCGGTTCCGCGACTTCGGCCGCCTGGTTCGCATCCCTCATCGGCTGTGACGTGGTTCACGGCGTTCGGGTGGCCCGCGGACGTGGTACAACTCCGCCTCCCGACCCAGCGCCCGGTCGGCGGAGTGGGGCAGCGGCCGGTGCGCCGGCCGGACGTCCTGGCTGCTCCGCGTCGATGCAGTAACCGCGGCGACATGAATCGCTTCGCAGCGTGATGTCCGGATTCTGATCACATTGCGCTGCTTGTCCCACGACTTCCGGTCATTGCATTCGCCCGGATGCGGCATGCGCATCCGCGTCCCGACAGAACTCCGCGGTGAATACAGCGATCCGGACGCACAATGGTCACGCTTGGACACACAATTGCCGAGAGTCAACTGTTGATGTGACTGTTCGGCCCGCCAATCGCCCACACATGGGTGACTATGGCCCGGTCAGTGGGCCCCCGCGCAATGGTGGGGGTGGGCAGCGGTCCGCCGGATCGGCGGTTAATCTCTTGCAAACTCGTCCACTGCAATCCAGTGCGCCGACGTCGCAACCACCGGGGAGAGGACTGAACACGGGTGGCCGGATTTCTGTTGCGGCGGTTGGTCAACTACGTGGTGCTCGCCCTCGTGGCGACGTTCCTCGCGTTCACGTTGGCCTCCGCCACCTTTGACCCGATCGGGGTGTTGCAGCAACGCAACCCGCCGCCGCCCGCGGCGTCGATCGAGGCGAAGAAACGAGACCTCCACCTCGACCAGCCGATCCCGCAGCGGTTCGTCACGTGGATGGGCGGGGTGGTGCAGGGCGACTTCGGCCGCACGATCACCGACCGCCCCATCACCGACGAGCTCGGCCGGCGCATCGGCGTGAGTCTGAGGCTGTTCCTGCTCGGCATCACGATCGGCATCCTGTTCGGCGTGCTGCTCGGCGTGGTGAGCGCGATCAGGCAGTACAAGTTCAGCGACTACTTCGCGACGCTGTTCAGCTTCGTGTTGCTGTCCACCCCGGTGTTCGTGCTGGGCACGCTGCTCAAGATGGGCGCGCAGGGCGTCAACGACGCGATCGGCTCGAACGTGCTGATCTTCGTGGGCGAGACGACCCCCGGCTTCCAGGGCAACTGGTTCGAGCACCTCGGCGACCGGCTGCAGCACCTCATCGTGCCGACGCTCGCGATCGCCCTCGGCCAGATCGCCTACTACAGCCGCTACCAGCGCTCGTCGATGCTCGACGTGCTCGGCAGCGACTTCCTGCGCACCGCCCAGGCGAAGGGCCTGACGCGCCGCAAGGCGCTGTTCAAGCACGGCCTGCGCACCGCGCTCATCCCGATGGCGACCCTGTTCGCGTTCGGGTTCGGCCTGCTCGTCGTCGGTGGCACGTTCACCGAGCGGATCTTCGGCTGGTTCGGCATGGGTGACTGGCTCGTCACCGGCATCTCGGCGCAGGACACGAACATCACCGCCACGGTGACGCTCTTCGTCGCGGTGTGCGTGCTGTTCTCCGGCTGGCTCGCCGACGTGCTGTACGCCGCGCTCGACCCCCGAATCCGCGTGAACTAGGCAAGGTGACGACGACGTGACCGTGATCCTCAACGAGGGCGACTCCGCGGGAACCACCGGCGCCGCCTCCGGCAGCCCCGTCGACGCGGCGCCCGAACCGGGCAAGGCGATGACGCGCGGCAGGCTCGTGCTGATCCGCTTCGCGCGGAACAAGCTGGCGCTGGTCGGCCTGGTGATCATCATCGGGATGTACCTGATGGCGTTCGTGGGCCCGCTGCTGTCGAAGTGGAGCTACGACACCCAGGACTACACCGCGTTCCTGGAGCCGCCGTACTCCGAGCACATCTTCGGCACCGACAAGATCGGTACCGACATGTTCGCGCTGACGATGCGCGGACTGCAGAAGTCGCTGATCATCGGCCTGCTCGTGGCGCTGATCTCGACGACCGTCGCGGCGATCGTCGGCGCGGCCGCCGGGTACTTCCTCGGCGTCGCCGACAAGGCGCTCATGTGGGTCGTCGACCTGCTGCTGGTGCTGCCGTCGTTCCTGATCATCGCGATCCTGAGCCCGTGGTTCCGCGGCAAGTCGTGGTTCCTGCTGGTGCTGATGCTCGCCGCGTTCCAGTGGATGATCACCGCCCGCATCGTGCGCGGCATGACGCTGACGCTGAAGGAGCGCGAGTTCGTCAAGGCGGCCAAGTTCATGGGCCAGCCGGCGCGCAAGATCATCGCCAAGCACATCGTGCCGAACATGGCCTCGCTGCTCATCATCGACGCGACCATCAACGTCGGTTCCGCGGTGCTCGCCGAGACGGGCCTGAGCTACTTCGGCTTCGGCGTCCAGTCGCCCGACGTCTCGCTCGGCACGCTGATCGGCGGCAACGCCGAGTCCGCGACGACCTTCCCGTGGCTCTTCCTGTTCCCGGCGGGCTTCCTCGTCGTGTTCGTGCTGGCGGTGAACTGGGTCGGCGACGGCCTGCGTGACGCGCTCGACCCCACCTCCACGCGCGTGCGCCGCAAGGAGAAGAAGGACACCAAGGAGAAGGCCGCCTGATGACCACCTCGGAGCTCCAGTTCGACACGCCGTCCGACCGTGTCGTCGAGGGACCGGTTCTGCAGGTCGAAGACCTCCACGTGTCCTTCCCCAGCGAGGCGGGCCGCGTGCGGGCCGTGCGCGGCCTGAGCTACTCCGTCTCGCCCGGCGAGGTCCTCGGCATCGTGGGCGAGTCCGGCTCGGGCAAGTCCGTGTCCTCGCTCGCCGTCATGGGCCTGCTGCCGTCCTCGGCGCGCATCACCGGGTCCATCAAGTTCCAGGGCCGCGAGCTGATCGGCCAGAGCGACACCGACCTGTCGAAGATCCGCGGCCGCCGCATCTCGATGGTGTTCCAGGACCCGCTGTCCGCGCTGACGCCGGTCTACACCGTCGGCGACCAGATCGCCGAGGCGATCCTGGTGCACAAGCGGGGCGCGGTGTCGAAGTCCGCCGCGGCCAAGCGCGCGGTGGAGCTGCTCGACCTCGTCGGCATCCCGAACGCGGCCGAGCGCGCCAAGGCGTTCCCGCACGAGTTCTCCGGCGGCATGCGGCAGCGCGCGGTGATCGCGATGGCGATCGCCAACGACCCGGACCTGATCATCGCCGACGAGCCGACCACCGCGCTCGACGTGACGGTGCAGGCCCAGGTGCTGCAGCTGCTCGAGACCGCGCAGGAGGTCACCGGCGCGGGCATCGTGATCATCACCCACGACCTCGGCGTCGTCGCCGGGTTCGCGGACCGGCTGATGGTCATGTACGCGGGCCGCGCCGTCGAGACCGGCCAGGTCGACGACATCTATCAGCAGCCGCGCATGCCCTACACGCTCGGCCTGCTCGGCTCGATCCCGCGCCTGGACGTCAGCGAGAAGCAGGCGCTGGTGCCGATCAAGGGCCAGCCGCCGTCGCTCACGGACCTGCCGCCCGGCTGCCCGTTCGCGCCGCGCTGCCCGATGGTCGTCGACGCGTGCCACACCGCCGAGCCGCCGCTCGTCGACGTGGACGGCTCGGTCGAGCACCGCGCCGCGTGCATCCGCACCAACGAGATCGCCGCGACCGACGCCGAGGGCGCCGAGGCCGCGGTCGAGATCTTCGGCGCCGAGGTGGCCGACGAGCCCGAGGTCGCGAAGATCCCGCGCGAGCAGCGCGAGGTCGTGCTGGGGCTCGACCAGCTCGTCAAGGAGTACGCGGTCAACAAGGGCGTGGTGTTCAAGCGCCGCGTCGGCACCGTGCACGCGGTCGACGGCATCACGTTCGACATCCGCGAGGGCGAGACCCTCGGCCTCGTCGGCGAGTCGGGCTGCGGCAAGACCACCACGCTGATGGAGATCCTCAACCTCCAGAAGCCCATGGGCGGCGAGATCTCCGTGCTCGGCACGAAGTCGTCCGAAGTGGACGCCAAGCGCCGCTTCGCGATCCGCCGCGACATGTCCGTGGTGTTCCAGGACCCGATGGCCTCGCTCGACCCGCGCCTGACGATCCACGACTGCATCGCCGAGCCGATGCAGGTGCACGGCTTCTCGAAGGACGAGATCAACCGGCGCGTGCCGGAGCTGATGCGGCTCGTCGGCCTGCGTCCCGAGCAGCTCTCGCGCTACCCCGGCGAGTTCTCCGGCGGTCAGCGCCAGCGCATCGGCATCGCGCGGGCGCTCGCCCTCGAACCGAAGCTCGTCGTGCTCGACGAGCCCGTGTCGGCCCTGGACGTGTCCATCCAGGCGGGTGTCATCAACCTGCTGGAGGAGCTCAAGTCCAAGCTGGGCCTGGCCTACCTGTTCGTGGCGCACGACCTGTCGGTGGTGCGGCACATCGCGGACCGGGTGGCCGTCATGTACCTCGGGAAGATCATCGAGATCGGCGAGGTGGACTCGGTGTTCGAGGCGCCGCGCCACCCGTACACGCAGGCCCTGCTGTCGGCGATCCCGATCCCCGACCCCGTGAAGGAGCGCCAGCGGGAGAGGATCATCCTCACCGGCGACCTGCCGAGCCCGGCGAACCCGCCGTCCGGCTGCCGGTTCCGCACGCGCTGCTTCCTGCACGCGCAGCTGCCGCCCGAGAAGCAGCGCACGTGCATCGAGGTGGAACCACCGCGCGAGGTCCAGGCCCCCGACCACGAGGCCGCCTGCCACTTCGCCCAAGTCCGTCAGGTCCTCTGATGCATCCGTCGCCTCAGAAGACCTGCGAAGGAACAGTGTTCCCGGCAACTGGTGTCCGGGCACGAGGGAGGTTCACGACAGTGAGTCGACGTACCACGGTGGGAGTGTCCGCGCTGGCCGCGGTCGTCCTCACGCTTACCGCGTGTGGGGGGCCCAGCAACAACAACGGCAACTCCGGCCTGAAGGGCGCGGACAACACGATCGGCCAGGCGGACATCAACCCGCAGGACGCGTCGAAGGTCAAGGACGGCGGCGAGTTCCGCTGGCCGGTCGACCAGTTGCCGGACAACTGGAACTACAACCAGCTCGACGGCACCAACGCCGACGGCCGCCGCATGATCGACACGGTGATGCCGAACCTGTTCAAGCAGAAGCCGGACGCCACGTTCGAGGTCAACAAGGACTACCTCGACGACGCGAAGCTCGCTTCCAGCGACCCGCAGGTCCTCGAGTTCAAGATCAACTCGAAGGCGAAGTGGTCGGACGGCACCGCGCTGTCCTGGCAGGACTTCGAGTCGATGTGGAAGTCGCTGAGCGGCACCGACAAGGCCTTCGAGGTCGCCGGCACCACCGGCTACGAGGACATCGAGAAGGTCGAGAAGGGCGCGACCGACCAGGACGTCAAGGTCACCTTCAAGAAGAAGTTCGCCGAGTGGAAGGGCATCTTCTCGCCCCTCTACCCGAAGGCCATGTCCTCCTCGGCCGAGGAGTTCAACAAGGGCTGGGCGGACGCCCCGAAGATCACCGCGGGTCCGTTCAAGATCGGCACGATCGACCGCACCGGCAAGCTCGTGACCGTCGTGCAGGACCCCGCGTGGTGGGGTGAGAAGCCGAAGCTCGAGAAGATCACGTTCCGCCAGGTCGACCGCACCGCGCTCGCGGACGCGCTCGCCAACGGCCAGATCGACTTCTTCGACATCGGCTCGAGCGTCGACAACTTCACGCGCGCCAAGTCCATGCAGGGCGTGACGATCCGCCAGGCGATCACGCCGGACTACTCGCACATCACCTTCAACGGTGCGGACTCCTCGATCCTCAAGGACCCGAAGCTCCGCGTCGCGCTGACCAGGGGCATCGACACCAAGGTCATCACGAAGGCCCTGCTCGGCCAGATGCTGAAGGGTGACGCGCAGGTCACCGGCAACCACTTCTTCCTGCTGGGCTCCGCGGGCTACAAGGACAACTCGTCCGTCGCCTCGTTCGACAAGGAAGCCGCGAAGAAGCAGCTCGACGACCTGGGCTGGAAGCTCGAGGGCGAGACGCGCAAGAAGGACGGCAAGGAGCTGGCCGTCCGGTACGTCATCCCGACGCCGAACCCCATCTCCGACCAGATCGCGAAGCTCGTGCAGTCGCAGCTCAAGGAGATCGGCGCCAAGATCGACATCAACGCCGTCCCCTCGACCGACTTCTTCAAGCAGTACGTCAACGTCGGCAACTTCGACATGACGAGCTTCCGCTGGCTGGCCTCGGCCACGCCGGTCTCGGACAGCAAGGGCATCTACTACCTCGACCCGGCCAGCACCAACCAGAACTACGGCCGCATCGGGTCCGAAGAGGTCAACAAGCTGCTCGACCAGGCCGTCGGCGAGCTCGACGACACCAAGCGCCTGGAGCTGGCCAACGAGGCCGACAAGAAGATCTGGGAGCTGGGCCACCAGCTGCCGCTGTACCAGCTGCCCGGCGCGGTCGCGGTGAAGAGCAACGTCGCCAACTTCGGCGCCGTCGCGTACGCGAACCGTCCGTACGACTACATCCACATGGGCTTCACCGGGTGACCGTGGTCAGCTGACGAACGGCCCGGCGGGGGTCTCCCCGCC
>NZ_JBHXCW010000038.1:0-47424 GCF_042725365.1 Lentzea sp. NPDC060358
CTTCCGGGGTGCGCGCCCGTTCTGCGTGTGTGCCCGTTTTGCGAGGTCACGCTGTGTGCTGTTATCTGAACGCAACCGGCGTTAGCCCAACTGGTGAGTAACCTGCCGCGGACGAACTCGTTGCCCCAGTGTGACGCCGATCGCCACGGCGTCCTCGGGGCGTGTGCGGAGGTGCGTGGATGGGTGTCGAGGTGGTCGTCGAGGGTCTGACCAAGTCCTTCGGCAAGCAGACCATCTGGCAGGACGTCACGCTCACGTTGCCGCCGGGTGAGGTCAGCGTGATGCTCGGGCCGTCCGGCACCGGCAAGAGCGTCTTCCTGAAGTCGCTGGTCGGGTTGCTCAAGCCGGAGCAGGGCAAGATCGTCATCAACGGCACGGACCTCGTGCGGTGCTCCGAGAACAGGCTGTACGAGATCCGGAAGATGTTCGGCGTGCTGTTCCAGGACGGCGCGTTGTTCGGCTCGATGAACCTGTACGACAACATCGCGTTCCCGTTGCGCGAGCACACCCGCAAGACCGAGGCCGAGGTCCGGCGGATCGTGCTCGAGAAGATGGAGATGGTCGGTCTCGTCGGCGCGGAGAAGAAGCTCCCCGGTGAGATCTCCGGCGGCATGCGCAAGCGCGCCGGGCTGGCGCGGGCGCTGGTGCTCGACCCCGAGATCATCCTGTGCGACGAGCCGGACTCCGGGCTCGACCCCGTGCGCACGGCCTACCTGAGCCAGTTGCTCATCGATCTCAACGCGCAGATCGACGCGACCATCCTGATCGTCACGCACAACATCAACATCGCGCGGACCGTGCCGGACAACCTCGGCATGCTGTTCCGGCGGGAACTCGTCATGTTCGGGCCGAGGGAAGTCCTCCTCACCAGTGACGAGCCCGTCGTCGAGCAGTTCCTCAACGGGCGGCGGCTCGGGCCGATCGGCATGTCCGAGGAGAAGGACCAGGCCACCATGGCCGCCGAGCAGGCGCACGCGGACGCCGGGCACTCCGACGGGTCTCCCGACGAGGACATGCGCGGGGTGGTGCCGCAGCTGGAGCCGACGCCGGGGCTTCCGCACCGGGACGCCGTGCGCAGGCGCAAGGACCGGGTCATGTCGATCATCCACCAGCTGCCGCACGAGGCCCAGCAGGGGATCATCGCGAGCCTCACGGCCGAGGAGCAGCTGCGGTACGGCGTGCACGCCGGTGCGCCCGTCGCGGCTCCCACGCCGAGCCCCTGGCCGCGCCGGGGTGGTGCGCTGTGAGCACCCCCACGACCTTCCCCGGCGCCGGTGCGCTGCGCGAGACCGGCAAGCTCTGCCAGCTCGGGATCGACGTCGTGCGGACGTCGTTCCGGCGGCCCTTCCAGCTGCGGGAGTTCATCCAGCAGAGCTGGTTCATCGTCAGCGTCACGGTGCTGCCGACGGCGCTGGTCTCGATCCCGTTCGGCGCGGTCATCGCGCTGCAGCTCGGCAGCCTCACCCGGCAGATCGGCGCGCAGTCGTTCACGGGCGCGGCCAGCGTGCTCGCGATCATCCAGCAGGCCAGCCCGATCGTGACGGCGCTGCTCATCGCGGGCGCCGGCGGCAGTGCGATCTGCGCGGACCTCGGTTCCCGCAAGATCCGCGAGGAGATCGACGCGATGGAGGTGCTCGGCGTCTCGCCGGTCCACCGGCTCGTGGTGCCGCGGGTGCTGGCGGCGATGCTGGTGTCCGTGCTGCTCAACGGCATGGTCAGCGTCGTCGGCGTGCTCGGCGGGTACTTCTTCAACGTGATCATGCAGGACGGCACGCCCGGCGCCTACCTCGCGAGCTTCAGCGCGCTGGCGCAGCTGCCCGACCTGTGGATCAGCGAGATCAAGGCGCTGATCTTCGGGTTCATCGCGGGCATCGTGGCCGCCTACCGGGGGCTCAACCCGGCGGGCGGGCCGAAGGGCGTCGGCGACGCGGTCAACCAGGCCGTGGTCATCACGTTCCTGCTGCTGTTCTTCGTCAACTTCGTCCTCACCACGATCTACCTCCAGGTCGTGCCCGCGAAGGGGAGCTGATGGCGAACAAGGTGCTGTCCACCCTGGACGGTTTCGGCGACCAGCTGTCGTTCTACCTCAAGGCGCTGGCCTGGACCCCGCGCGCGCTCAAGCGGTACTCCAAGGAGACGCTGCGGCTGCTGGCCGAGGTCAGCTTCGGGTCCGGGGCGCTCGCGGTCATCGGCGGCACGATCGGCGTGATGGTCGGGCTGTCGGTCTTCACCGGCACGGTCGTCGGCCTGCAGGGCTTCACGGCCCTCAACCAGATCGGCACGAGCGCGTTCGCCGGCTTCGTGTCCGCCTACTTCAACACCCGCGAGATCGCGCCGCTGGTCGCCGGTCTCGCCCTTTCCGCGACCGTCGGGTCCGGCTTCACCGCGCAGCTCGGCGCCATGCGGATCTCCGAGGAGATCGACGCGCTGGAGGTCATGGGCATCCCCAGCCTGCCGTTCCTCGTCACCACGCGGATCATCGCCGGGTTCGTCGCGATCATCCCGCTGTACGTGATCGGCCTGCTGACGAGCTACCTGGCGGCCAGAACCATCACGGTGGAGTTCTACGGGCAGTCCGCGGGTACCTACGACCACTACTTCAACCTGTTCCTACCCCCGATCGACGTGCTCTGGTCGTTCGGCAAGGTCCTGGTCTTCGCGGTCGTGATCATCATGACCCACTGCTACTACGGCTACCGGGCCTCGGGTGGCCCCGCCGGTGTCGGTGTCGCGGTCGGGCGCGCGGTGCGGACCGCGATCGTCACGACGGCGCTGCTCGACTTCTTCCTGAGCCTCGCGATCTGGGGCGCTACCACGACGGTGAGGATCGCCGGATGAAGAAGCGCGTGCTGGGCATCGCGTTCCTCCTCGCGATCGCCATGTTCCTGTCGCTCACGGTGGCGCTCTACAAGGACGCCTTCAGCGACTACGTGAAGGTCACGCTCAAGACCGACCACATCGGCAACCAGCTGCAGACCGCGAGCGACGTCAAGGTCCGCGGCCTGATCGTCGGGTCGGTGAAGGCCGTGCGCACCAGCGGGGACGGCGCCGAGCTGGAGCTCGCGCTGCTGCCGGACAAGGTCGAGCAGATCCCCGCCAACGTCAGCGCGCGCCTGCTGCCCAAGACGCTGTTCGGCGAGAGGTACGTGAACCTCGTGCTGCCGCAGCAGAAGAGCGCGGCCATCGCGAACGGCGCGGTCATCGAGCAGGACCGCACCAGCAGCGCGATCGAGCTGGAACGCGTGCTCGACAACCTGATGCCGGTGCTGCAGGCGATCCAGCCGGAGAAGCTCGCCACGACGCTGACGGCGTTGTCGCAGGCGCTCGACGGCCGGGGCAAGCCGCTCGGCGAGACGCTGGTGTCGCTCGACGCCTACCTCGGCGAGCTCAACCCGCAGCTGCCCGCGCTGAAGGAGAACATCTCCCGGCTCGCGGACGTGTCGAACGTCTACGCCGACGCCGCGCCGGACCTGCTGCAGGCGCTCGACGACATGACCACGACGACGAAGACGATCGTCGAGCAGCGCGACAACCTGCTGTCGCTCTACGGCACGCTGACCACGACGTCGCAGGACCTCACGAGCTTCGTCACGGTCAACAAGAACAACATCATCAACCTGGCGGACACGAGCCGCCCGACGCTCGAGCTGCTCGCGAAGTACGCGCCCGAGTACCCGTGCCTGATCAAGGGTCTCGCGGAGTTCGAGCCGATCATCAGCAAGGCGTTCGGCGCCGGCACCGACAAGCCCGGCCTGCACCTCACGCTGGAGATCACGCAGAACCGCGGCAAGTACAAGCCGAACCTCGACGAGCCCGAGTACGCCGACACGCGCGGGCCGCGCTGCTACGACCTGGTCCCGCGGCCCGACCCGTTCCCGCAGTACCCGCCGGAGGGCCCGGTGCAGGACGGCACCAGCTCCCCGCCGCCCGCCCGGTCCAGCTCCGACGGGATCATCCCGCCCGGCGCCACCATCCCGTCGTCCGCGCGGAACGGCGTCAACCTCGCCAACTCGCCGGAGGAGGCCCGGCTGATCGCGGCGCTCTTCGGCCCGCGCGTCGGCGTCGAGCCGCAGGACATGCCCGGCTGGTCGAGCCTGCTGCTCGGGCCGCTGGTCCGCGGAACGGAGGTGACGGTCAAGTGAAAGGCGTGCTCGCCCCGCTGCTCAAGCTGATCACGTTCGCCGTCGTCACGATCCTCGCCACGTCGCTGCTCGCGGTGACCATCGCGAACGTGAACCTGGGCGGTGCCACCGACTACAAGGCCCAGTTCACCGACGTGACGGCGTTGAACGAGGGCGACGACGTCCGCATCGCCGGCGTCCGCGTCGGGCAGGTCGACGCGATCAAGGTCGTCGACCGCAAGACCGCCGAGGTCGAGTTCTCGGTCGACGGCGACCGCAAGCTGCCCGGGTCGGTGACCGCGACGATCAAGTACCGCAACCTGGTGGGCCAGCGGTACATCGCCCTGGAGGCGGGCACCGGCGACACCGGGGCGGTGTTGCCCGAGGGCGGCACGATCCCGGTGGCCCGCACCAAGCCCGCGCTCGACCTCACCGTGCTGTTCAACGGCTTCAAGCCGCTCTTCCAGGCGCTGTCGCCGGAGGACGTGAACAAGCTGTCGTTCGAGATCATCCAGGTGCTGCAGGGGGAGGGCAGCACGATCGACAGCCTGCTGCAGCACACGGCGTCGCTGACCAGCACGCTCGCGAGCAAGGACAAGGTGATCGGCGAGGTCGTCGACAACCTCAACACCGCGCTCGACACCGTGAACTCGCGCGACCAGGACTTCAACAACCTGGTGGTCACGCTGCAGACGCTGGTCTCCGGGCTCGCCCAGGACCGCCAGCCGATCGGCGACGCGATCACCGCGCTCGGCGACCTCACCCAGGCCACGTCCGGCCTGCTGGAGCAGGGCCGCGAGCCGCTGAAGAACGACATCGCGCAGCTCGGCATCGTCTCGAAGACGCTGGGCGACAGCGAGGCGCTGGTCGACGGCACGCTCCAGCGCCTGCCGAACAAGCTGGAGACGATCACGCGGACCGCGACCTACGGCTCGTGGTTCAACTTCTACCTGTGCGAGGCCAGCGGCCAGGTCGCCGTGCCGCCGGTCATCACCAACCCGATCCCGATCACGGCGTTGCCGGTGACCCAGCAGAGGTGCCGCCGATGAAGACCTCGAACCCGATCAGGACCGGCGCGATCAGCCTGACGTTGATCGCCCTGCTGCTGCTCGCCGCCTTCTACTCCGACGACCTGCCGATCGTCGGCGGCGGCACGAGCTACGCCGCGGACTTCAGCGAGGCCGCGGGACTGGTGCCCGGCAACGAGGTCCGCGTCGCCGGCGTGAAGGTCGGCAAGGTCACCGAGGTGAAGCTCAACGGCGACCGCGTGCGGGTCACGTTCAAGGTCAAGGACGCCTGGGTGGGCGACCGGACGACCGCGATGATCCGCATCAAGACGTTGCTGGGCCAGAAGTTCCTGGCGCTGGACCCGCAGGGCAGCCAGCCGCTGTCGCCGGGCGACCCGATCCCGAAGGAGCGCACGCTCGCGCCGTACGACGTGAACGAGGCGTTCAACGGGCTCGCGACGACCGTCGGCCAGATCGACACCAAGCAGCTCGCGGACAGCTTCACGGTCCTGTCCGACACCTTCAAGAACTCGCCGGAGCACGTCCGCGGCGCGCTGGACGGGCTGTCCGCGCTGTCGAAGACGATCTCCTCGCGCGACGAGCAGCTGGCGAAGCTGCTGGAGAACACCCGGCAGCTCAGCAAGACCCTCGCCGACCGCAACGCCGAGTTCGAGAAGCTGCTCTCCGACGGCAACCTGCTGCTGGGCGAGCTGCGCAAGCGCCGCGAGGCGATCAGCGCGCTGCTGGACGGCACGCGCTCCCTCTCCCGCGAGCTCAGCGGCTTGGTCACGGACAACCAGAACCAGCTCAAGCCCGCCCTGGAGCAGTTCGGCAGGGTCACCACGATCCTCGAGCGCAACCAGGAGAACCTGGACCGCAGCCTCGCGCTGATGGCGCCGTTCTACCGGGTGTTCGCGAACACCCTGGGCAACGGGCGCTGGTTCGACACCTACATCTGCGGTCTGCTGCCTCCCGCGGTGAACCTCGGCGTCGTCGGGTTCAACGAGGAAGGCTGCCTGCCTCCGGGGGTGCAGCGATGACGGGAGTCGCACAGTCCAGGGCCGGCCGGTTCATCGCGATCGCGTGCGTGCTGGCGCTGGTCGTGACGGCCGGGCTCTGGTGGGTCTTCGCCGCCATGAACGGGCGCAGGGTCACCGCGCACTTCGCCGCGGCCGTCGGCGTCTACCCCGGCGGTGACGTGCGGGTGCTGGGCGTGAAGGTCGGCACGATCGACGAGGTCACGCCCGAGGGCAAGACCGTGAAGGTCGTGTTCACCGTCGACCGCGACGTGCGGGTGCCGGAGAACGCGCAGGCCGTCGTGGTCGCGCCGAGCGTCGTCAGCGACCGGTACGTGCAGCTCACGCCCGCCTACACCGGCGGTCCGACGCTCGGCGACGACGCGCTGATCCCGCGCGAGCGCACGGCGACGCCCGTCGAGCTGGACGAGCTGTACTCGTCGCTCGACAAGCTCACGACCGCACTGGGCCCCAACGGCGCGAACGCCGACGGAGCGCTGGCGGACCTGCTCAACTCGGCGGCGCGCAACCTCGAGGGCAACGGCCAGGCGCTCAACGACACGCTGAAGAACCTCGGCCAGGCCACCAGGACGCTGTCGGGGTCCAAAGAGGACCTCTTCGCGACCGTCGACAACCTGCAGAAGTTCACCGCGATGCTCGCCGCGAACGACAGCCAGGTGCGCGACTTCAACCAGCAGCTCGCGGACGTGTCGAAGATGCTCGCCGACGAGCGCGGCGACCTCGGCGCGGCGCTGAACGAGCTGGCGACGGCCCTGGCCCAGGTTCAGGGCTTCGTCAAGGACAACCGCGAGGTGCTGAAGTCCAACGTGGACAAGCTCGCCTCGATCACGCAGGTGCTCGTGAACCAGCGGGCGGCACTGGCCGAGACGCTCGACGTGGCGCCGCTGGCCCTGGGCAACCTGCAGAACTCCTACAACGCGGCGTCCGGCACGCTCGACACCCGCGCGAACATCAACGAGCTCAACCAGCCGCCGATCGTGCTGGTCTGCAAGCTGGTCCAGCAGGCGACGCCGAACAACGTGCCACCGGTGCTGGCGCAGACGTGCAAGCAGCTGGAGCCGTTGCTGACCGGCGCGGTTCCGCTGAAGTCGCCCGCCGAGGTGATCAGCGACCTGAACGCGGGCAAGCTGCCGCTGCCCCTGCCGCTCGCGGGGGTGCCCCAGTGAGGAAGCTGGTCATCGGACTGACGGCGGTGCTGCTGGTCTCGGGCTGCGGCTCGGGCGGGTTCGACGGCGTCTACACCCTGCCGCTGCCCGGCGGCGCCGACGTCGGCGACCACCCGTACCGGGTGAAGGCGCAGTTCCAAGACGTTCTCGACCTCGTGCCGCAGGCCGGCGTGAAGGTCAACGACGTGCCGGTCGGCCGCGTGGAGCAGATCGACCTGGGCTCCGACGGCTGGACCGCCGAGGTCACCATGCTGGTCAACGGCGACGTGCAGCTGCCCGCCAACGCGTTCGCGAAGCTGCGCCAGTCCGCTCTGCTGGGCGAGAAGTTCGTCGAGCTCGGGAAGCCTGCCGACGCGACGGGCAAGCTCGCGGACAACGCCGTGATCCCGCTGTCGAAGACGAACCGCAACCCCGAGGTCGAAGAGGTCTTCGGCGCGCTGTCGATGCTGCTCAACGGCGGTGGCGTGGCGCAGCTGCAGAACATCACCAAGGAGCTCAACGCCGCGATGGAGGGCAACGAGCAGGAGATCCGCTCGTTGCTGGGCAACCTGGACACGTTCGTCGGGGAGCTCGACAAGCACAAGGCGGAGATCGTCCGCGCGCTCGACTTGATCAACCGGCTCGGCGGGACGCTCGCGCAGCAGCGCGAGAAGATCGCCGTGGCGCTGACCGACCTGGAGCCCGGTCTGCGCGTGCTGGCCGAGCAGCGCACGCAGCTCGTGACGCTGCTGAAGTCGCTGAACACCCTGTCGGACGTCGCGACGGACACGGTGAACCGCAGCCGGGACGACATCGTCGCGGACCTGAAGGCGTTGCAGCCGACCCTGACGAAGCTCGTCGAGTCGGGCCAGAACCTGCCGAAGTCGCTCGAGCTGCTGCTGACCTACCCGTTCCCGGACGAGGCGCTCGACGGCATCAAGGGCGACTACACCAACGCGTTCATCGACCTCGACCTGAACCTGGGCACGGTCCTCGACAACCTCGGGCGCTCGCGGCAGTCGCCGGTCGACTCGCTGCTGCCGACTCCGGGCACGCCGTTGCCGCTGCCCAACATCCCGTTGCCGAACATCCCGCTGCCGAACCTCGGGCAACCGAACGGATCGGGGCTGGGCGACCTGCTCGGCGGACTGCTGGGAGGCGGGCGCAAGTGATCCTGCGGTCGACGAAGCTCAAGATCGGCGCGTTCGTGCTGGTCGCGCTGCTGGGCATCTCCTACGTCAGCGCGACCTACATCGGCCTGTTCAAGCCGGCGTCGACGGTCGTGACGATGCAGCTCGCCGACTCCGGCGGCATCTTCACCAACGCCGAGGTCACCTACCGCGGCGTCACGATCGGCCGGGTCGGGCAGCTGCGGCTGACCTCCGACGGCATCGAGGCCGACCTGGAGCTGGACGCGGACGCGCCGCCCGTGCCGGCCGCGACCGAGGCCGTGGTGGCCAACCGGTCGGCCGTCGGCGAGCAGTTCGTGGACCTGCGGCCGAAGTCGGGCGACGGCCCGTACCTGGAGGCCGGCTCGGTCATCCCGCGCTCGGCCACCCGCACGCCCCCGCCGGTGGACGGGCTGCTGTCGAACCTGGACGCGTTCGCGTCGTCGGTGCCCACGGACTCGCTGCGCACCGTCGTCGACGAGCTGCACACGGCCTTCAACGGCACCGGCGGCGACCTGCAGGTGCTGATCGACAACACCGCGGCGTTCACGGCCGCCGCCAGGGAGCACCTGCCGCAGACCACGCAGCTGCTGCAGGACGGCCGGATCGTGCTGGCCACGCAGGCCGCGCAGAGCGGCGCCATCCGCTCGTTCAGCGGTGACCTGCGGCTGCTCGCCGAGCAGCTCAAGGCCTCCGACGGCGACCTGCGGCGGCTGATCGTCGCGGTGCCGCCGGCGTCGGAGCAGGTCTCGGCGCTGCTGAAGGAGAGCGGGCCGAACCTCGGGGTGGTCTTCGCGAACCTGCTGACCACCTCGAACATCCTCGTGACGAGGCGTGCCGGCCTGGAGCAGATCGCCGTGACGTACCCGATCGCGGTCGCCGGCGGCTTCACCGTCGCGCCGGGCGACGGGACGGCGCACTTCGGGCTCGCGCTGAACGTCTTCGACCCGATGCCGTGCACGGTCGGGTACGAGGGAACGACCATCAGGACGGGCAACGACACGTCGCCCGCACCGCTGAACACGCAGGCCTACTGCGCCTTGGCGCGCGGGTCGGCGACGTCGGTGCGAGGCTCGCAGAACGCGCCCTACGGCGGCACGCCGACGACGCCGGTGGGCAACGCGACGACCCAGCCGGGCCAGGAGCCGGCCGGGCAGCAGACGGTGCCGGAACTGCCGCTGCTGACGTCGCTGGGCCAGCTGCTGGGTCTGCCGGAGGAGAAGAAGTAGTGCGGATCTTCACCGTGGTGGCCGCCGTGCTGGCGGTCCTGACGTTCGGGTACGCCGCGTACTTCGGCGTGGCCTGGTACTCGGCCTCCCACTCGTCGGAGTCGGAGTTCGCCTCCGCCCGCGACGAGGCCCTGCGCTCGGGTCAGGTGGGCATCACGAACTTCCTGACCCTCGACTACCGCAAGGTCGACGAGGACCTGCAGCGCTGGCTCAACTCGTCCACCGGCGAGCTGCGCGCGGAGATCGACAAGGACAAGGACTCGCGCAAGAAGCAGCTGGTCGACGCCAAGTCGGTGACGACGTCGAAGGTCCTCGACGCGGCGATCACCGAGCTCGACGAGCGCAGCGGCACCGCGTCGATGATCGCCGTCGTGGAGAGCGCCGTGACACCCGACGGCGGCCAGAAGGTCACCAAGATCAACCGGTACCTGACCGAGCTCACCCGCACGGACGACGGCTGGAAGCTGAGTCAGCTGGGCCCGCTGCGGGCCGGCGTCTGACCCGGCCGGAGCTGATTGGAAGAGTGCTCGTGCCCCCATCCCGCCGCCGCCCCATCCCCACGCCCCCGGCAGGAGGCCGCCCGAAGGTCGCCGGCCTGAACCGCCGCACCACCGCGGACCCGGCCGCCGAGCCGGTCGCGCCCGCGGTCGAGCCGGTCGCGCCGGCGGCCGAGGCTGCGGTTGCGCCCGCTGCCAAGCCGGTCACCGAGCCCGCCGCCGAGCCGGTTGCCAAGCCTGCCGCCAAGCCGGTCGCCAAGCCTGTCGCTGAGCCGGTCACCGAGCCCGCTGCCAAGCCTGCCGCCGAGCCGGTTTCCGAGACCGCGGTCGCGCCCGCCGCAAAGCCCGCCGCCGAGCCGAGCGCCAAGCCCGAGACAGCGCCGCCCGCCGACCCCGCGGCCGAGCCGGCCGAGTCCACCGCCGCGCCCGTCGCCGACCCCGAAGCGGCCCCCGAGTCCGCCGAGGAGCCCGCCGGGGAGGAGCAGGACGCGCCGGACGAGACCGAGCAGACCCCCTCCCGCAACGCCTGGCTGCTCCCGGCGGCCCTGCTCGTCACCGCCGTGCTGCTGGGCGCGCTGGGCACGTTCTTCCTGGTCCAGTCGCGCGCGGTGGCCTACGACGCGGCCCTGGTCGACGCGGGCACCACCTCCGCGGTGAACGGCCAGGTCCGCGAGGCCGTCGAGAAGTCGTTCTCCTACAACTTCGCCGACGTGGCCGCCACGGAGAAGGCCGCGAAGGAGCTCCTGACCGGCAGGGCCCTGTGCCAGTACAACGCGGTGTTCGGGCCGGTCAGGGAGGTTGCGCCCCAGCAGAAGCTGGTCGTGACCGTCCGCGTGGTGTCGTCGGCCGTGTCGTCGCTCAAGGACGGCCGCGCCACCGTGCTGGTCTTCGCCGACCAGGTCACCACCCGCACCACCGACAACCAGACGGGCGGCGGCACGGCCATGCTCCGCGTGAGCGCCGTCGACGACAGCGGCCGCTGGAAGATCGACAACATGGAGATGTTCGGCGCGACGGCCGAGCAGAACCGCCAGTTGCAGGGCTGCTGAGCGGGGCCCCGCGGCAGTTGGTCGTTTGGGCCGGGCCGGTGCACGACCGGCCCCGGCCCTGCCCTAAGATCAACAACCCCTGGAAGTGCCCGGGAAGCACCAGGAACACACCTCCCGCCAGCCCCGACACGCGTGATCTCGGTCACACGAATCTTGTGGCGCTCTGTAAGAAGACTTGAAGCCGTCAACTTCCCACCGCATCGGCCGCATGCGTGTTTGTGCAGGTCACATGGGTGGCTGACAGTAAACGTCGCTCCATCCACAGGGTGGATCGGACTTCAACATCTTGACTGCGCGCTCATGCAGGGTCACTCTGTCGGTGAGCAAGAGGAGGGTCCTTCCAGGTGCCTCTCGACAGTCGCCGTGCGCGTGGCTAGACTGCCCCTTTGCGCTGCCCATTTTCCGCTTGCCCTTCGCCGAGAGCGTGGATTATGCGGGCATCGCCGCACCCTTGACAGCCGTGCTAGTTCGCTCTAGCCAGCTACCTGTCCCTGGAAGGACGCATCTTGGCGATCTCTCGCGCGACCAAGGCCACTGCTGCGACCAACTCCACGTCGGGGATCCCTGGAGCGCCGAAGCGGGTCTCGTTCGCGAAGATTCACGAGCCGCTTTCGACGCCCAACCTGCTTGACCTGCAGATCCAGTCCTTTGAGTGGCTGACCGGCGATGAGGCGTGGTTCCAGCGCCGCATCGACGCCGGCGACGAGAACCCGACGGGCGGCCTCGAAGAGGTCCTCAACGAGATCTCGCCGATCGAGGACTTCTCCGGCTCCATGTCACTGTCCTTCTCCGATCCGCGCTACGACGAGGTCAAGGCCTCGACGGAAGAGTGCAAGGACAAGGACATGACGTACGCGGCACCGTTGTTCGTCACGGCGGAGTTCACCAACCACACCACTGGCGAGATCAAGAGCCAGACGGTGTTCATGGGTGACTTCCCGATGATGACGAGCAAGGGCACGTTCATCATCAACGGCACTGAGCGCGTGGTGGTCTCTCAGCTCGTGCGTTCGCCCGGTGTGTACTACGACACCGCGGTCGACAAGACGACCGACAAGGACGTCTTCAGCGTCAAGATCATCCCGTCCCGGGGTGCTTGGCTGGAGTTCGACGTCGACAAGCGCGACACCGTCGGTGTCCGCATCGACCGGAAGCGTCGCCAGCCGGTGACGGTGCTGTTGAAGGCTCTGGGCTGGAGCACGGAGCAGATCCGCGAGCGGTTCGCGTTCAGCGAGACGTTGCTGACCACGCTCGAGAAGGACCACACCGCGGGTACCGACGAGGCGTTGCTCGACATCTACCGCAAGCTGCGTCCGGGCGAGCCGCCGACGAAGGAGTCGGCGCAGGCCCTGCTGGAGAACCTGTTCTTCAAGGACAAGCGCTACGACCTGGCGAAGGTCGGCCGGTACAAGGTCAACAAGAAGCTGGGCCTGGACACCGACATCAACACCGGTGTGCTGACCGAGGACGACATCGTCACGACGATCGAGTACCTCGTCCGCCTGCACGCCGGTGAGACCGTCATGGACGCCGCCGCCGGTGGAGACGTGCCCGTCGAGGTCGACGACATCGACCACTTCGGCAACCGCCGCCTGCGCACGGTCGGCGAGCTGATCCAGAACCAGATCCGCGTCGGCCTGTCCCGCATGGAGCGCGTCGTCCGCGAGCGCATGACCACGCAGGACGTCGAGGCGATCACGCCGCAGACCCTGATCAACATCCGTCCCGTCGTGGCGGCGATCAAGGAGTTCTTCGGCACCTCGCAGCTCTCGCAGTTCATGGACCAGACCAACCCGCTCGCGGGTCTGACCCACAAGCGCCGCCTGTCGGCGCTGGGTCCCGGTGGTCTGTCCCGTGAGCGGGCCGGCATGGAGGTCCGCGACGTCCACCCGTCGCACTACGGCCGCATGTGCCCGATCGAGACGCCGGAAGGCCCGAACATCGGCCTGATCGGGTCGCTCTCGAGCTACGCGCGGGTCAACCCGTTCGGCTTCATCGAGACGCCGTACCGCAAGGTCGTCGAGGGCCGGGTCACCGACCAGATCGACTACCTGACCGCGGACGAGGAAGACCGCTACGTCAAGGCGCAGGCGAACTCGCCGACCGACGACGAGGGCAACTTCACCGACGACCGCGTCCTGGTCCGCAAGAAGGGCGGCGAGGTCGAGTTCATCGACCCGACCGACGTCGACTACATGGACGTCTCGCCGCGCCAGATGGTGTCGGCCGCGACCGCCATGATCCCGTTCCTCGAGCACGACGACGCCAACCGCGCCCTGATGGGTGCGAACATGCAGCGCCAGGCCGTGCCGCTGCTCCGCTCCGAGTCGCCGCTCGTCGGCACCGGCATGGAGCTGCGCGCCGCGGTCGACGCCGGTGACGTCGTCGTCGCGAAGAAGACGGGTGTGGTCGAGGAGGTCTCCGCCGACTACATCACCGTCATGGCCGACGACGGTGCGCGCAACACCTACGCGCTGCACAAGTTCCGCCGCTCGAACCAGGGCACCTGCATCAACCAGAAGCCCATCGTCAACGAGGGCGACCGCGTCGAGCAGGGCCAGGTGCTGGCCGACGGCCCGTGCACCGAGAACGCCGAGATGGCGCTCGGCAAGAACCTGCTCGTGGCGATCATGCCGTGGGAAGGCCACAACTACGAGGACGCGATCATCCTGTCGCAGCGCCTCGTGCAGGACGACGTTCTCACCTCGATCCACATCGAGGAGCACGAGATCGACGCCCGCGACACGAAGCTCGGCGCCGAGGAGATCACCCGGGACATCCCGAACGTCTCCGAGGAGGTCCTGGCCGACCTGGACGAGCGCGGCATCATCCGCATCGGTGCCGAGGTCCAGCCGGGCGACATCCTCGTCGGCAAGGTCACGCCCAAGGGCGAGACCGAGCTGACGCCGGAGGAGCGCCTGCTCCGCGCGATCTTCGGTGAGAAGGCGCGCGAGGTGCGCGACACGTCGCTGAAGGTGCCGCACGGCGAGTACGGCAAGGTCATCGGCATCCGCGTGTTCTCGCGCGAGGACGACGACGAGCTGCCTCCGGGCGTCAACGAGCTCGTGCGCGTGTACGTGGCCCAGAAGCGCAAGATCCAGGACGGCGACAAGCTCGCCGGCCGCCACGGCAACAAGGGCGTCATCGGCAAGATCCTCCCGGTGGAGGACATGCCGTTCCTCGAGGACGGCACGCCGGTCGACATCATCCTGAACACGCACGGTGTTCCGCGTCGTATGAACATCGGCCAGGTGCTGGAGACCCACCTCGGGTGGATCGCCAAGCAGGGCTGGAGCATCAACGGCGACCCGGACTGGGCGAAGAACCTGTCCGAGGAGCTGCTGGAGGTCGAGCCCGGCACCAAGACCGCGACCCCCGTGTTCGACGGCGCGAAGGAAGAGGAGATCACGGGCCTGCTCGGCTCGACGATCCCGAACCGCGACGGCGAGCGGATGGTCAAGGAGAACGGGAAGGCGCAGCTCTTCGACGGCCGCTCCGGCGAGCCGTACCCGTTCCCGGTGTCCGTCGGCTACATGTACATCCTGAAGCTGCTGCACCTGGTCGACGACAAGATCCACGCGCGTTCGACCGGCCCGTACTCGATGATCACGCAGCAGCCGCTGGGTGGTAAGGCGCAGTTCGGTGGTCAGCGCTTCGGTGAGATGGAGTGCTGGGCGATGCAGGCGTACGGCGCCGCGTACACCCTGCAGGAACTTCTCACCATCAAGTCCGACGACGTGCTCGGCCGCGTGAAGGTCTACGAGGCCATCGTCAAGGGCGAGAACATCCCGGAACCCGGTATCCCGGAGTCCTTCAAGGTGCTGCTCAAGGAGCTGCAGTCGCTCTGCCTCAACGTCGAGGTCCTGTCTTCGGACGGTGCCGCGATCGAGATGCGCGACGGCGACGACGAGGACCTGGAGCGCGCGGCCGCGAACCTCGGCATCAACCTGTCGAGGTCCGAGTCGCCCTCCGTGGACGACGTCGTCAACTAGTCACCTCGCCGGTCGGGGGAGGGCAACGCCTCCCGCGTCGCCCTCCCTCCGGCCCTCCCGACCAGCTCCTTTTGCCACCGATCTAAAAAGGGGAAGAGAGTAGACGTGCTCGACGTCAACTTCTTCGATGAGCTCCGCATCGGTCTCGCGACCGCGGACGACATCCGCCAGTGGTCTTTTGGCGAGGTCAAGAAGCCCGAGACCATCAACTACCGCACGCTCAAGCCCGAGAAGGACGGCTTGTTCTGCGAGAAGATCTTCGGTCCCACCCGGGACTGGGAGTGCTACTGCGGCAAGTACAAGCGCGTGCGCTTCAAGGGCATCATCTGCGAGCGCTGCGGCGTCGAGGTGACCCGTGCGAAGGTGCGTCGTGAGCGCATGGGCCACATCGAGCTCGCCGCTCCGGTCACGCACATCTGGTACTTCAAGGGCGTCCCCAGCCGGTTGGGCTACCTGCTCGACCTGGCCCCCAAGGACCTCGAGAAGATCATCTACTTCGCCGCCTACGTCATCGTGGGCGTGAACGCCGAGCTGCGCCACAACGACCTGCCGACGCTCGAGAGCGAGATGCAGGTCGAGCGCAAGCGCGTCGAGAACCGCCGCGACGCCGACGTGGAGGCCCGCGCCCAGAAGCTCGAGGCCGACCTGGCCGAGCTCGAGGCCGAGGGCGCCAAGTCCGACGTGCGCCGCAAGGTCAAGGAGGGCGGCGAGCGTGAGATGCGCCAGCTCCGCGACCGCGCCCAGCGCGAGCTGGACCGCCTCGACGAGATCTGGTCCACGTTCACCAAGCTGGACAAGGCCCAGCTGATCGCGGACGAGCTGCTCTACCGCGAGCTGTACGACCGCTACGGCGACTACTTCACCGGTGCCATGGGCGCCGAGGCCATCCAGAAGCTCCTGGGTGACTACGACGTGGACGCCGAGGCCGAGGTCCTGCGCGAGACGATCCGCAGCGGCAAGGGCCAGAAGAAGCTGCGCGCGCTCAAGCGCCTCAAGGTCGTTGCCGCCTTCCAGGCGACCCGCAACAACCCGCAGGGCATGGTGCTGGACTGCGTCCCGGTCATCCCGCCGGACCTGCGCCCGATGGTGCAGCTCGACGGTGGCCGCTTCGCCACGTCCGACCTGAACGACCTGTACCGCCGCGTGATCAACCGCAACAACCGCCTCAAGCGACTGATCGACCTCGGCGCGCCCGAGATCATCGTCAACAACGAGAAGCGGATGCTGCAGGAGGCCGTCGACGCGCTGTTCGACAACGGCCGCCGCGGCCGGCCGGTGACCGGTCCGGGCAACCGCCCGCTCAAGTCGCTGTCCGACCTGCTGAAGGGCAAGCAGGGCCGGTTCCGCCAGAACCTGCTCGGCAAGCGCGTCGACTACTCCGGCCGTTCGGTCATCGTGGTCGGCCCGCAGCTCAAGCTGCACCAGTGCGGTCTGCCCAAGCAGATGGCCCTGGAGCTCTTCAAGCCGTTCGTGATGAAGCGGCTCGTGGACCTCAACCACGCGCAGAACATCAAGTCCGCCAAGCGGATGGTCGAGCGTGCGCGCCCGGCCGTGTGGGACGTGCTGGAAGAGGTCATCACCGAGCACCCGGTGCTGCTCAACCGCGCACCCACGCTGCACCGCCTCGGCATCCAGGCCTTCGAGCCGCAGCTGGTCGAGGGCAAGGCCATCCAGCTGCACCCGCTGGTCTGTGAAGCGTTCAACGCCGACTTCGACGGTGACCAGATGGCAGTCCACCTGCCGCTGAGCGCCGAGGCGCAGGCCGAGGCCCGCGTCCTGATGCTGTCGTCGAACAACATCCTGTCCCCGGCGTCCGGCAAGCCGCTGGCCATGCCGCGTCTGGACATGGTGACGGGTCTGTACCACCTGACCCGGCACAAGGCCGGCGACATCGGCGAGGGCCACTTCTACTCGTCGCCCGCCGAGGCCCTGATGGCGTTCGACCGCAAGGTCCTGGGCCTGCAGGCGATGGTGAAGATCCGCGTCTCCGACAAGAACCCGCCGAAGGGCCAGGAGCCCGAGGGCTGGGAGCCCGGTCAGCCGTGGCTCGCGGAGACCACGCTGGGTCGCGTGCTGTTCAACGAGATCCTGCCGCAGGACTACGCCTTCATCAACGAGGTCATGCCCAAGAAGCGGCAGGCCGTGATCATCAACGACCTCGCCGAGCGGTACCCGATGGTCACCGTCGCCCGGACGCTGGACAAGCTGAAGGACGCCGGTTTCCACTGGGCCACCCGCTCCGGTGTCACGGTCGCGATCTCGGACGTCCTCGTCCCGGCTGCGAAGCAGGACATCCTCGAGGAGCACGAGCGCCTCGCGGACGCCGTCGAGAAGCGCTACCAGCGCGGTCAGCTCTCCCACGAGGAGCGCAACTCCGAGCTGGTCAAGGTGTGGACCAAGGCCACCGAGCAGGTCCACGAGATCATGGAAGACAACTTCCCCGAGGACAACTCGATCCGCGTCATCGTGCAGTCCGGCGCTGCCGGCAACATGACGCAGGTCCGTTCGCTCGCGGGTATGCGTGGTCTGGTGACCAACCCGAAGGGTGAGTACATCCCGCGCCCGATCAAGAACTCGTTCCGCGAGGGCTTGTCGGTGCTCGAGTACTTCATCGCGACGCACGGTGCCCGCAAGGGTCTGGCCGACACGGCGCTGCGTACCGCCGACTCGGGCTACCTGACCCGTCGTCTGGTGGACGTCTCGCAGGACGTCATCATCCGCGAGGTCGACTGCGGCACCACCCGTGGTGTCCAGATGACCGTCGGCGAGCAGCTGGGCGACAAGGTCGGCCTGCACGAGTTCGCGCAGACCTCGGTCTACGCCCGCACGGTCGCGGACGACATCCTCGACGCGTCCGGCAACCTCGTGCTGAACCGCGGCGACGACCTCGGCGACCCGGCTCTGCAGTCGCTGGTCGAGGCCGGGGTCATCCGGGTCAAGGTCCGCTCGGTCCTGACCTGCGAGTCCGCGGTCGGCGTGTGCGCGTCCTGCTACGGCCGCTCGATGGCCACCGGCCAGCTGGTCGACGTCGGCGAGGCCGTCGGCATCGTCGCCGCCCAGTCGATCGGTGAGCCGGGCACGCAGCTGACGATGCGCACGTTCCACCAGGGCGGTGTGGCCGGTGACGACATCACGACCGGTCTGCCCCGTGTCCAGGAGCTCTTCGAGGCCCGCGTCCCGAAGGGCAAGGCGCCGATCGCCGACGTCGACGGCCGCGTCCGCATCGAGGACGGCGACCGCTTCTGGAAGATCACGCTGATCCCGGACGACGGTTCCGAGGAGATCGTGTTCGAGAAGCTGTCGAAGCGTCAGCGCCTCGCGAACACGGCGACCGGCCCGCTGCAGGACGGCGACCACGTGGCCGTCGGCCAGCAGCTGCTGGAAGGTACTCCGGACCCGCACGAGGTCCTGCGCGTCATGGGCCCGCGCGAGGCCCAGCTGCACCTGGTGCAGGAAGTGCAGAAGGTGTACCGCGCCCAGGGTGTGGCCATCCACGACAAGCACATCGAGGTCATCGTCCGGCAGATGCTCCGCCGGGTCACGATCATCGACTCGGGTGCGACGGAGTTCCTCCCGGGCTCGCTGGTCGAGCGCGCGGACTTCGAGTCGGGCAACCGCGCGGTCGTCGCCGAGGGTGGCGAGCCGGCCGCCGGACGTCCGGTGCTGATGGGTATCACGAAGGCCTCGCTGGCGACCGACTCGTGGCTGTCCGCGGCGTCGTTCCAGGAGACCACGCGTGTGCTGACCGACGCCGCCATCAACGGGCGTTCGGACAAGCTCATCGGTCTGAAGGAGAACGTGATCATCGGTAAGTTGATCCCGGCTGGTACGGGCATCAACCGGTACCGCAACATCCAGGTCCAGCCGACCGAGGAAGCTCGCGCCGCTGCTTACGCGATTCCTTCCTACGACGACGGGTACTACACGCCCGACGTGTTCGGCACCGGGACCGGTGCGGCTGTGCCGCTGGACGACTACGACTTCGGGCGGGACTACCGCTAGTCGTCGGTGAAGTCGGGAACGGCCCCTGGAGCTTCGTGCTCCGGGGGCCGTTTTCGTTTCCTGCTCGGGGCTCCGCTCCGGACCCCGCCAGCTGATCGAAGACCGGCCGGCGCCTTCGGCTTCGCCAGCGGTTGCTTCGCTAGCGGTTGGCGATGCCGTCGAGTCGTAGCGTTGTCGACTCGTCCCTGTGGGTTCCTGCGGTGCCCACGTGCTTCTCGCTGATCTCCGTGCCGTTCTTCAGCACGTGGTACAGCGCCATGCCGTGGCCCCTGCCCAGGTCGTAGTCGGTCTTCAGCCATTCCAGGAACACGCCCGCCTTCGTGGTGCCGTCGTAGCCGCGTTCCGCCGCTGCTGCCAGCAGGTCGGCCGGGGTCTTGCCCGTCTTCTTCTCCGCGCCGTCGAGGTAGGCCTGGAAGGACATCGTGGTCTCCGTTCTTCTGGTGGGACGAGCTTAGGACAAAGCCGGTTGTCTTGACAAGAAAATTTGTCGGTGAGGTGGCTGGTTCGATCGAGGGCATGGGTGAGCTGCGGTGGGAGGACGTTCGCGGGTGGTTCGTGTCGGAGAACGGGTGCCTGCACGACGGGTGCGTCGACGTCCGGCAGTTGAGGGGGCCGAAGCGGGTGGGCATGCTCGGTGTGTTCTTGCGCGGGCCCGCCCGTGACGTGTTCGTGGTCAGGTCGCCCTAGCGGCGGCGAGTCCTGGCCAGGGCCCTTGCCCTGATCACCAGGTCGTCCACCAGGTGTTCGTCCACCAGGGGTGGGACGCCGGACTCGTCGGTGCAGCAGCGGGGCTTCGTGCGCTTCTCGGAGAGCCTGGGGCGGACGCCTGCCATCTCGTACAGGGCCTCGTAGAGGTCCAGGCCCGGGTCGTCGTCGTGCGGGCCCACCAGCAGGACCCAGACCGTGTCCGGGGTGGGGAAGGCGACCACGACCCTGTCGGCGCCTCTGAGATGTTTCACGCACAGGCGGGGGAGGGGTTCCGGGCCCGTCACGCGGTAGCCCAGGGCGGCGCAGCCCGAGTGGGCCAGTTCGTCGAGGAAACGTTCGTAGGCCAGGCGGGCGCGGCCGCGCAGGCCGTTGGCCTGGGCGTGTGCGGTGTGGGTCTCTACTACCTGGATCAAGCTGTGCGGACCACGCGTCCCCTGCCGCTGCGCATCTCGTCCAGCGAGGTGGCGAGGTCGGACCTGTCGAGGAGGGACTGGTCGCTGAGGCGGCGGTGGACTTCGTCGATCAGGCCGCGGGTCTTGCCGGCGCGGCGGAGGTCTGCGACGAGGTGGAGGACCTCGTGCAGGCGCACGGTGTCGAGGAGCATGCGCGGTTCTTGGCTGTGGATGGCGAGGACGCCTTCCCGGGCCCAGGCCTTCACGGTCTTCTCGGTGAGCTCGAGGAGTTCGCCCGCCACCACCGGGCGCACCGGTGGGGCCTGGCGGAGCGTGCGGGCCACCACGCCGTCGAGCTTGCGGCGGCGTTCGTCGTCTTCTGCGAGGGACGACGCCACGGACTCGATCTCCTCGATCGTTTCGAAGAGATCCCGGATCTGGGCGGCCTCGGTCGCGACAGACATGGTTGCTCCTCCCGTTGACTACCGATTATCGCGCAGAAATTCGGTAGCCGTCAACGGCCCCGGACCGGTGGTCCGGGGCCGTCGCACGAGATCAGGAGGAGAAGAAGAGGCCGCCGAGGCCGCGGTGCTTGCGGTGGCCGTAGCCGTAGGCCCCGTGGCCGCCGTGGTGGTGGTGGACCTGCTGCGGCGCGGCGCCCCAGGCGGGCTGGGCCGGCGCCGGGTACGCGGCGGGCGGCGGGGGCGGCGGAGCCTGCATCTGGGCTTCGAGGCGCGTGATGGACTCGAGCTCGCCGTAGTCGAGGAAGACCCCGCGGCAGCCGTCGCACTGCTCGATGTGGACGCCCATGCGGTCGAACGTGCGCATGTTCGCATGACACTTGGGACACTGCATCGTGGTGAGCCTCCTGGGTAAGACCGGACAAAAACGATACTAGCCGCGGTCGCCGTAGCCGTGCGTCGCGACGATCCGACTACATGCCTCGACCAGCGGTTCCACTGCCTGCAGGCCGGTCATGAGTGCCCGCGCTGCCATCTGGACAACGTACGCCTGAGCCGGAATGTTGAGGACATCCCATTCCGATGTCGTCACGGCCACACCACCCGTTTCACGGTAGGTGTTGAGGAACCTCGCCCACAGGTCGTGCGGCAGCACCCCCACCGCGAACAACGCCGCAGGTCGCGCCAGGTCCCACACCGGGTCGCCCACGCCCAGGTCGTCCACGTCGATCAGCCGCCACGCGCCCCTGTGCACGAGCTGGCCCAGGTGCCAGTCGCCGTGGATCAGGGCCCGGCCGCCCATGGTCAGCGGCGGCAGGACCTCGTAGGCGGCGAGCACCACGTCGGCGTGCGGCAGGCCGGGCGGCAGGGCCTCGATCGCGCGCACGATCCGGTCGGGCGTGCCCGCGACGGGCCCCCGCACCGGCAGCGCGTGCAGCTTCGCGAGCAGCTCCGCGCTCTGCTCCCACGGCGCCCCGTCCGGGTCCGCCTGGCTCACCGGCGTCCCGTACGGCCACACCGTCACCGGCCGGTCGTCCACGAACTGCAGCGGCTTCGCCGGCGGCAGCAGGAGGTCGGGGTGCTCCGCCGCGATCTCCACGCGCTGCCGCAGCGCCGCCACGTCGGTGTCCGCGGGGTGCGCCTTCGCCACCAGGTCGCCGACGCGCACGACGACCACGTCGCCGCGGTCGCCGCCGAGCACCTCGGGGTCGGCGGAGGAGCCGGTCAGCGAGGCCATCGCCGCGATCAGGTCGTCCACGCGCACAGTGAACCAGCGCGGGCTACCTCGCGATGCAGATGGTCATCATCGGCTGCGTGTAGGTCTTCGAGTCGTCGCCCGCGCACAGCGAGCGGTCGGACTCGCCCTCGACGAGCTTCGTCACCCTGCGCGTGCCGGCGCCGCACGCCACCCGTTCGAAGTACTGGTTGACCGCCTTGAGGCAGTCGCCCTCCTGCACGTTCAGCACGTAGCAGTACCGCGTCTTACCTGTTCCCCGCGTGCGGCCGGACGACTCGTCCAGGTAGTCACCGGTCGGGCACATCGTCCGCCGTTCGCGTGAAGACACCCGGTACACCGCGTCCTGCGCCGAGCAGTCGACCTCGACCATGTCGACGCTCGGGTCGGAGAGGTCGGACTGCTTCGCGCACTCGCCGACGCCGGCCTGGTCGGTGAAGCCGGAACAGCCGGACAGCACCAGGACGAGCGCGGCGAGCAGGACGGTGACCCTCATGGCTTCCCCAAGCAGATCGTGGTGGCGGGCTGCGAGTAGTGGATCGCTTTCTCCTCGGGCGCACAGCCGCTCTGCGGACCGGTGACGACCGCGGTCACCCTCTCCTGCGAACGGGGACCGCACTCGTCCCGCGCGAGCGCGCTGTGCTCGCGGCCCTTCCTGCGCGCCGTCAGGGTCTGCAGGCAGTCGCCCGCCTCGACGTCGAGCATCAGGCAGCGCGTCCCGCCGGAGGGGTCGTCCGCGACCGAGTAGGGGCCGAGCGGGCACCTGCCGGGCGTGCGCTCGTCAGGGGAGTCGACGAGCAGCGCGACCTTGTACGTGGCGTTGTACGCCCCGCAGTCCACCGCGCTCATGTCGGTCGACGTCCGCGCGGCGCGGAGCGCGTAGCAGGACGGCTCCGGGTTCTCGCGCTGCCACTGCTGCACCAGCGCGGTGATCCCCGCCATGCACAGCAGTGCGAGCACGGACGGCACGATCCACTGCCGCCAGGCCCCGGCTCTCACACGTTCTCGAGGCAGATCGTCGTGGCCGGGTCCGGGTAGGTGCGGGCCTCGGCGCCGCCGCACAGCGCCCGGTCGTCGCCCGCGGACACCTTGGACACCCGCTGGGTCGCGCCCGCGCCGCAGGCCACCCGTTCGTGGAACGCCTCGGACCGCTTCAGGCAGTCGCCCTCCCGGACGTTGAGGACGTAGCAGAACTGCTTGGACCCGCCCGACCGGCCGGCCTTGCGCTCGGTCTGCGTGAGGTAGTCGCCGGACGGGCACGACCTCCTCTGCTCGAGCTTCACGAGCCGGTACGAGGCGTCCGCGGATGTGCAATCGGTCTCAGTCATGTCGAACCCGCCGTCCGAGGAGGCGGACGGCCGGGCGCACTCGCCGACCTCGACGCTCGTCAGCAGGTCCCGCGCGATGAAGAACGCGGGGATCCCGATCACGAGCGCGGCGATGCCGTAGACCAGCAGCTTGAGCTTCAACGCGTTCTCCGTCACGCGAGTACCGTCGGTGGCGGCACCATGTCTACTGCAGCCGGGCCCGCGGCACCCCCGTTTTGACCCGGGTAGACGTGGACGGGTATCTTTGCTACTCGTGCCCGACCCATGTCGGGCCGCTCCGCGTGCCCGTGAGGCCGCGGTGTCCTCCACTCGCGGTGGCAGTTGAGGCTCTTGCTGGGCTGAGGCTGGCGCTCGCGGACCTGGGGAGCGGGCGACACGCCCGACCTCGGGTGCAGAGAGGGATCAAGAAACACGAGGGTGAACCGCAAGGAGATCCCTCAAAAAGACGGAAGAAGCAGCCGGCGAATGCCAACGATCCAGCAGCTGGTCCGCAAGGGCCGCCAGGACAAGGTGGCGAAGCAGAAGACGGCGGCCCTCAAGGGCTCGCCGCAGCGGCGCGGTGTGTGCACCCGCGTTTACACCACCACCCCCAAGAAGCCGAACTCCGCACTGCGCAAGGTCGCTCGCGTGAAGCTGACCAGCGGCATCGAGGTCACGGCCTACATCCCCGGTGAGGGCCACAACCTCCAGGAGCACTCGATGGTGCTCGTGCGCGGCGGTCGTGTGAAGGACCTGCCGGGTGTTCGCTACAAGATCATCCGTGGTTCTCTCGACACGCAGGGTGTCAAGAACCGCAAGCAGGCTCGCAGCCGCTACGGCGCGAAGAAGGAGAAGAGCTGATGCCCCGCAAGGGACCGGCCCCGAAGCGGCCGCTTATCTCTGACCCGGTCTACAGCTCGCCGCTCGTGACCCAGCTCATCAACAAGGTGCTGGTGGACGGCAAGCGCTCCGTGGCCGAGAAGATCGTCTACGAAGCCCTCGAGGGTGCTCGCGAGAAGACCGGCACCGACCCGGTCGTCACGCTGAAGCGCGCGCTGGACAACGTGAAGCCGGCTCTCGAGGTCAAGAGCCGCCGCGTCGGTGGTGCCACCTACCAGGTGCCGATCGAGGTCAAGCCCGGCCGCTCCACCACGCTGGCGCTGCGCTGGCTGATCACCTTCTCCCGGCAGCGCCGTGAGAAGACCATGGTCGAGCGTCTGATGAACGAGCTGCTCGATGCGAGCAACGGTCTCGGTGCGAGCGTCAAGCGCCGTGAGGACACGCACAAGATGGCCGAGTCCAACAAGGCCTTCGCCCACTACCGCTGGTGATCCGACGCCCGGCCGCACCACCTGGCCGGGCTCTCCCAGCCCTAGTGAGCTCACAAGCTCAAGACAGGGGAAAGACCCGTGGCACAGGACGTGCTCACTGATCTCTCCATGGTCCGCAACATCGGGATCATGGCGCACATCGACGCGGGCAAGACCACGACGACGGAGCGGATCCTCTTCTACACGGGGATCAGCTACAAGATCGGCGAGGTTCACGACGGCGCGGCCGTGATGGACTGGATGGAGCAGGAGCAGGAGCGCGGCATCACGATCACGTCGGCCGCGACGACCTGCTACTGGAAGAACCACCAGATCAACCTGATCGACACGCCGGGCCACGTCGACTTCACCGTCGAGGTCGAGCGCAACCTGCGCGTCCTCGACGGCGCCGTCGCCGTCTTCGACGGCAAGGAGGGCGTCGAGCCGCAGTCCGAGCAGGTCTGGCGGCAGGCGACCAAGTACGACGTCCCGCGCATCTGCTTCGTCAACAAGATGGACAAGCTCGGCGCGGACTTCTACTTCACGATCAAGACGATCCAGGACCGGCTCGGCGCCAAGCCGCTGCCGCTCCAGATCCCGATCGGTGCCGAGAGCGACTTCATCGGGGTCGTCGACCTGATCGAGATGCGCGCGCTCACCTGGCGCGGCGAAGTCCAGAAGGGCGAGGACTACGCGATCGAGGAGATCCCCGCGGATCTGCTCGAGAGGGCGCAGGAGTTCCGCGAGCAGCTGCTCGAGGCCGTCGCCGAGACCGACGACGACCTCACCGAGAAGTACTTCGAGCAGGGCGACCTCTCCGTCGAGGAGATCAAGGCCGGCCTCCGCAAGATCGTCGCCGCGGGCTCCGCGTACCCGATCCTGTGCGGCTCCGCCTTCAAGAACAAGGGCGTCCAGCCCATGCTCGACGCGGTCATCGACTACCTGCCGTCGCCGCTCGACCTCCCGCCGGTCGAGGGCACGCTGCAGGACGGCGAGACCGTCGTCAAGCGCAGCCCGTCCACGGACGAGCCGTTCTCGGCGCTGGCGTTCAAGATCGCCGTGCACCCGTTCTTCGGCAAGCTGACCTACATCCGGGTCTACTCGGGCAAGGTCGCTGCGGGCACCCAGGTCGTCAACGCGACCAAGGACCGCAAGGAGCGCATCGGGAAGATCTTCCAGATGCACGCCAACAAGGAGAACCCGGTCACCGAGGCCATCGCGGGGCACATCTACGCCGTGATCGGTCTCAAGGACACCACGACCGGTGAGACCCTGTGCGACCCGCAGCACCCGATCGTGCTCGAGTCGATGACCTTCCCCGAGCCCGTCATCCAGGTGGCCATCGAGCCCAAGACGAAGGCGGACCAGGAGAAGCTCGGCACCGCGATCCAGAAGCTGGCCGAGGAGGACCCGACGTTCCGGGTCAACCTCGACCAGGAGACGGGCCAGACCATCATCGCCGGCATGGGCGAGCTCCACCTGGACATCCTGGTGGACCGCATGCGCCGCGAGTTCAAGGTCGAGGCCAACATCGGCAAGCCTCAGGTGGCGTACCGGGAGACCATCCGCAAGGCGGTGGAGAAGTACTCCTACACCCACAAGAAGCAGACCGGTGGCTCCGGCCAGTTCGCGAAGGTGCTCGTCACCGTCGAGCCGCTGGAGAAGAAGGAAGACGGCGCGCTCTACGAGTTCGTCAACGCCGTCACCGGTGGTCGCATCCCCCGCGAGTACATCCCGTCGGTCGACGCGGGTGCGCAGGACGCGCTGCAGTACGGCGTGCTGGCGGGCTACCCGCTGGTCGGCGTGAAGGTGACGCTGCTCGACGGCGCCTACCACGAGGTCGACTCCTCGGAAATGGCGTTCAAGATCGCTGGTTCGATGGCCCTCAAGGAAGCCGCCCGTCAGGCGTCTCCCGCGATCCTCGAGCCTCTGATGGCCGTCGAGGTCACGACGCCCGAGGAGTACATGGGCGACGTGATCGGCGACCTGAACTCCCGCCGTGGCCAGATCCAGGCCATGGAGGAGCGCAGCGGCATCCGTGTCGTCAAGGCACTGGTTCCGCTGTCGGAAATGTTCGGGTATGTGGGTGACCTGCGGTCGAAGACCCAGGGTCGCGCCAACTACTCGATGGTGTTCGACTCCTACGCAGAGGTTCCCGCGAACGTCTCGAAGGAGATCATCGCGAAGGCGACCGGGGAGTAACTCCCCACCGGAGCACCGCAGTTCGACCGCGGGCTCTCCGGGGGTGATCCCTGGGGTCCGCTACTTTCAGACCCTGACGTGTAAGTCCGGCGGGTGGCCACAGATGCCCGCCGGACCAGCAAAAAAGAAGTCCAGGAGGACAATCCAGTGGCCAAGGCGAAGTTCGAGCGGACGAAGCCGCACGTCAACATCGGCACCATCGGTCACATCGACCATGGCAAGACCACGCTGACCGCGGCGATCTCCAAGGTTCTGCACGACGCGTACCCCGATGTGAACGCCTCGTTCGCGTTCGACCAGATCGACAAGGCGCCGGAAGAGAAGCAGCGCGGCATCACGATCTCGATCGCGCACATCGAGTACCAGACGGAGAACCGTCACTACGCGCACGTCGACTGCCCCGGTCACGCCGACTACATCAAGAACATGATCACCGGTGCGGCGCAGATGGACGGCGCCATCCTGGTGGTCGCGGCGACCGACGGCCCGATGCCGCAGACGAAGGAGCACGTCCTCCTGGCCCGCCAGGTCGGCGTCCCCTACATCGTCGTCGCGCTCAACAAGGCCGACATGGTGGACGACGAGGAGATCCTGGAGCTCGTCGAGCTCGAGGTCCGCGAGCTGCTCTCCGAGTACGAGTTCCCGGGCGACGACCTGCCGGTCGTGCGCGTTTCGGCGCTGAAGGCGCTGGAGGGCGACGAGACCTGGGGCAAGTCGGTTCTCGAGCTCATGGCCGCCGTCGACTCGGCGATCCCGGAGCCGGAGCGCGACACCGAGAAGCCGTTCCTCATGCCCGTCGAGGACGTCTTCACGATCACCGGCCGCGGCACCGTCGTGACCGGTCGCATCGAGCGCGGCATCATCAACGTGAACTCCGAGATCGAGATCGTCGGTATCAAGGAGACGTCGAAGAAGACGACGGTCACCTCGATCGAGATGTTCAAGAAGTTCCTCGACGAGGGCCGCGCGGGCGACAACGCCGCGCTGCTGCTCCGCGGCATCAAGCGCGAGGAGGTGGAGCGCGGCATGGTCATCGTCAAGCCGGGCACCACGACCCCGCACACCGAGTTCGAGGCCCAGGTCTACATCCTGTCGAAGGACGAGGGTGGCCGCCACACGCCGTTCTTCAACAACTACCGTCCGCAGTTCTACTTCCGGACGACGGACGTGACCGGCGTCGTGACGCTGCCCGAGGGCACCGAGATGGTCATGCCGGGTGACACCACCGGCATGTCGGTCAAGCTGATCCAGCCGATCGCCATGGACGAGGGCCTCCGCTTCGCGATCCGCGAGGGTGGCCGCACCGTCGGCGCCGGCTCGGTCACCAAGATCATCAAGTGACCTAGCTCGACCCAGTTCGGCGACAGGCCGGGCCAACGATCTTCGTTGGCCCGGCCTTCGTCGTTCTCCGGCGAAGTTGTGCGACAGCTCACGCCGGGTCGTCGTCGGTCGCAGGGGAGTGGCGGCCTCGCGGGGATCCCGTTGCCGGGCAACGGAACCGCCGCGGCCGTCGCTCCACACGGGACGGACGGTACGGCTCACCGGCCAAGATCCGGACGTGATCTGGCTCCAACTCGCCCACCCCGATTTGGAACGCCTCGCGACCGTGTGGCATCCTTTACGGGTTGCTCGACGAAGGCCGGGTCGCATCCGTGCGTGTCCGATCCCTTCGACCGAGCGTCCGCGCCCTGTTAGTGAACGCCTCCTTGCGGAGATGGGCATCAGGGTGCATGGGCTGTGGTAGGCCCAATCCCACCGGGGAGACCTTGAGTGGGACCGGTATGCGCACCGGGCGCGACACGCCCGACCGCGTGGACCGGGCACCATGACACTTCAACAGGGGCGGAGCGCGCCAAGAGGCTGTAGCAGGCCTCATCCGAGGCACCGCACCGCAGCGGTTACGAGAAGCAGAGGAACGGCAAGCCATCATGGCGGGACAAAAGATCCGCATCCGGCTCAAGGCCTACGACCACGAAGCGATCGACGCGTCTGCACGCAAGATCGTGGAGACCGTGACGCGCACCGGCGCTCGGGTTGTCGGGCCAGTGCCGCTGCCCACTGAGAAGAACGTGTACTGCGTCATCCGCTCGCCGCACAAGTACAAGGACTCGCGCGAGCACTTCGAGATGCGCACGCACAAGCGGCTGATCGACATCCTCGACCCGACGCCGAAGACGGTGGACGCGCTCATGCGCATCGACCTGCCGGCCAGCGTCGACGTCAACATCCAGTAAGCGTTGGGCGCGGAGAGTAACGGACCAATGTCTGACAGGCAGATGAAGGGCATCCTGGGCACCAAGCTCGGCATGACTCAGGTCTTCGACGAGAACAACCGGGTCGTCCCGGTGACCGTCGTCAGGGCTGAGCCGAATGTCGTCACCCAGGTTCGCACCGAGGAGAAGGACGGCTACACCGCCGTCCAGCTGGCGGCCGGCGCGATCGACCCGCGCAAGGTCAACAAGCCCGTCGCGGGCCACTTCGCCAAGGCCGGGGTCACGCCCCGCCGCCACCTGGTGGAGCTGCGCACGACGGACGCCGGCGAGTACACGGTCGGCCAGGAGATCACCGCTGAGGTGTTCGAGGCCGGCGCTGTTGTCGACATCACCGGCACCAGCAAGGGCAAGGGCACCGCGGGTGTCATGAAGCGCCACAACTTCCGGGGTCTCGGCTCCAGCCACGGCACCCAGCGCAAGCACCGCTCGCCGGGTTCCATCGGCGGCTGCGCCACCCCGGGTCGCGTCTTCAAGGGTCTGCGCATGGCCGGCCGCATGGGCCACGTGCGCGTCACGACCCAGAACCTGAAGGTGCACAAGATCGATGCCGAGAACGGCCTGCTGCTCATCAAGGGCGCTGTTCCCGGCCCCAAGGGTGGTCTGGTGTTCGTCCGGACTGCTGCGAAGGGTGGTGCCTGATGTCGACCGTTGAGATCCGCACCCCGGACGGCAAGTCCGCCGGCTCGGTCGAGCTGCCGGCTTCCGTCTTCGACGCGCAGGCGAACGTCGCGCTGCTGCACCAGGTCGTCGTGGCCCAGCAGGCCGCCGCGCGCCAGGGCACGCACTCGACGAAGACCCGCGGCGAGGTGTCCGGTGGTGGCAAGAAGCCTTACCGCCAGAAGGGCACCGGTCGCGCCCGCCAGGGTTCGACCCGTGCGCCGCAGTTCGCCGGCGGTGGCGTCGTCCACGGCCCGCAGCCGCGTGACTACACCCAGCGGACCCCCAAGAAGATGAAGGCCGCCGCTCTGCGTGGCGCCCTCTCCGACCGGGCTCGCGCCAACCAGGTGCACGTCGTGTCCGGCCTGGTGGACGGGGACACCCCGTCGACCAAGACCGCGCGCAAGGTCCTGGAGTCGGTCACCCAGGCCCGTCGCGTTCTCGTGGTGCTCAACCGCACCGACGAGGTCGCGTGGGTCAGCGTGCGCAACCTGCAGCACGTGCACGTGATCGCGCCGGACCAGCTCAACACCTACGACGTGCTCGTCAACGACGACGTGGTGTTCACCAAGGACTCGCTCGACGTGTTCCTCGCCAGCAAGGGCCAGCAGGGCTCCGGCTCGGCCGAGGCCACGGCGGTCGTGGTGGACGAGGAGGCCTCGAAGTGATCCCCGACCACAGGGACATCTTGCTCGCGCCCGTGATCTCCGAGAAGTCCTACGGACTGCTCGAGGAGAACAAGTACACCTTCCTGGTGGCGCCGGGTTCGAACAAGACCCAGATCAAGATCGCCGTGGAGAAGGTCTTCGGCGTGAAGGTCGTCAGCGTCAACACCATCAACCGGCAGGGCAAGCGCAAGCGCACCCGCACCGGGTTCGGCAAGCGCAAGGACACGAAGCGCGCGATCGTGACCCTGTCCTCGGACAGCAAGCCGATCGAGATCTTCGGCGGCCCTGCCGCCTGATGACGAGGACTGCGTAGAGATGGGCATTCGCAAGTACAAGCCGACGACTCCCGGTCGTCGCGGTGCGAGCGTCTCCGACTTCGCCGAGATCACTCGGTCGACTCCGGAGAAGTCGCTGATCCGCCCCCTGCACAAGCTGGGCGGCCGCAACGCGTCGGGCAAGATCACCACGCGGCACAAGGGTGGCGGTCACAAGCGGGCCTACCGCCTGATCGACTTCCGTCGCCACGACAAGGACGGCGTGCCGGCCAAGGTCGCTCACATCGAGTACGACCCCAACCGCACCGCGCGCATCGCGCTGCTGCACTACGCGGACGGCGAGAAGCGCTACATCATCGCCCCGGAGAAGCTCAAGCAGGGTGACACGGTTGAGAACGGCCCCAAGGCCGACATCAAGCCGGGCAACAACCTGCCGCTGCGCAACATCCCGGTCGGTTCCGTGATCCACGCGATCGAGCTCCGCCCCGGCGGCGGCGCGAAGATCGCCCGCTCCGCCGGTGCCTCGGTGCAGCTCGTGGCGAAGGACGGCCCGTACGCCCAGCTGCGGATGCCTTCGGGCGAGATCCGCAACGTGGACGTGCGCTGCCGCGCCACGCTCGGCGAGGTCGGCAACAAGGAGCACCAGAACATCAACTGGGGCAAGGCCGGCCGCATGCGGTGGAAGGGCAAGAAGCCCACCGTCCGCGGTGTCGCCATGAACCCCGTTGACCACCCGCATGGTGGTGGTGAAGGTAAGACCTCCGGTGGTCGCCACCCGGTCAACCCGGCTGGTAAGCCCGAAGGCCGTACCCGCCGCCGTAAGCCAAGCGACAAGCTCATCGTCCGGCGTCGTCGCACCGGTAAGAAGCGCTGAGCAGGGAGGGAGTGAAGGATGCCTCGCAGCCTTAAGAAGGGTCCCTTCGTCGACGACCACCTGCTCAAGAAGGTGGACGTTCAGAACGAAGCGGGCAAGAAGACCGTCATCAAGACGTGGTCCCGCCGGTCCACGATCATCCCGGACATGCTGGGTCACACCATCGCGGTGCACGACGGCCGCAAGCACGTCCCGGTGTTCGTGACCGAGGCGATGGTCGGGCACAAGTTGGGCGAGTTCGCCCCGACCCGCACCTTCAAGGGCCACATCAAGGACGACCGGAAGTCTCGTCGCCGCTAGGCGCCGAACTGAACAAGAGCAAGGGAAAAGCAGCGATGAACGCCCGTAAGGACGCTGAGGCAGCGGAGTTTCCGCGCGCCGTGGCTCGGGCTCGTTACGTTCGCGACACCCCCATGAAGGTGCGTCGCGTCATCGAGCTCATCAAGGGTCGTAACGCCAGCGAGGCCCTGGCCGTGCTCCAGTTCGCGCCCCAGGCCGCCTCTGAGCCGGTCGCGAAGGTGCTCGCCAGCGCCATGGCCAACGCCGAGAACAACCTGTCCCTGGACCCCTCCACCCTCTGGGTGTCGGTGGCCTACGTGGACGAGGGTCCGACCCTCAAGCGTTTCCGCCCGCGTGCCCAGGGCCGCGCGTACCGGATCCGCAAGCGGACGAGCCACATCACCATCGAGGTGGAGTCTCGTCCCAAGAAGACCAGCGCGAAGGGAACGCGGTAGTGGGCCAGAAGATCAACCCGCACGGCTTCCGGCTGGGGATCACCACCGACTGGAAGTCCCGCTGGTACGCAGACAAGCAGTACGCCGAGTACGTGGCGGAGGACGTCAAGATCCGCCGCCTGCTCAGCAAGGGCATGGAGCGTGCCGGCATCTCCAAGGTGGAGATCGAGCGGACCCGTGACCGGGTGCGCGTCGACATCCACACCGCCCGGCCGGGCATCGTCATCGGCCGTCGTGGTGCCGAGGCGGACCGCATCCGCGGTGAGCTGGAGAAGCTCACCAAGAAGCAGGTCCAGCTGAACATCCTCGAGGTCAAGAGCCCCGAGTCGGACGCGCAGCTCGTGGCACAGGGTGTCGCCGAGCAGCTGTCCAACCGCGTCGCCTTCCGGCGCGCGATGCGCAAGGCCATCCAGTCGGCCATGCGTTCGCCGCAGGTCAAGGGCATCCGCGTGCAGTGCGGCGGTCGCCTCGGCGGCGCCGAGATGTCCCGCTCGGAGCACTACCGCGACGGCCGCGTGCCGCTGCACACGCTCCGCGCCAACATCGACTACGGCTTCTTCGAGGCCCGCACCACGTTCGGCCGCATCGGCGTGAAGGTGTGGATCTACAAGGGCGACATCGTCGGTGGCATCTCCGCCAAGCGCGCGCTCGACGCGGCTGCGCCTTCGCAGGCCGACCGCGCCCCGCGCCGCGACCGTGGCGAGCGTCCGAACCGGGCCCGTCGCTCCGGTGCCAGCGGCACCACCGCGACGAGCACCGAGGCCGGTCGTGCAGCGGCTGACGCCAACGCGTCCGCCGAGGCCCCGGCTGCTGCAGAGAAGACGGAGAGCTGAGTCATGCTCATCCCTCGTAGGGTCAAGCACCGCAAGCAGCACCACCCCAAGCGGTCGGGTGCTGCCAAGGGCGGCACGAAGGTCACCTTCGGTGAGTACGGCATCCAGGCTCTCGAGCCCGCCTACGTCACCAACAGGCAGATCGAGTCCGCTCGTATCGCCATCACGCGCCACATCCGTCGTGGCGGCAAGGTCTGGATCAACATCTTCCCGGACCGCCCGCTGACGAAGAAGCCGGCCGAGACCCGCATGGGTTCCGGTAAGGGTTCGCCGGAGTGGTGGGTGGCCAACGTCAAGCCGGGTCGCGTCCTCTTCGAGATGGCCTTCCCGAACGAGCAGGTGGCCCGCGAGGCTCTTCGCCGCGCGATCCACAAGCTCCCGATGAAGTGCCGCATCGTTACGCGTGAGGGTGGTGAGTTCTGATGGCAGCGGGTACCACCGCTTCCGAGCTGCGTGAGCTCACCGAGGAAGAGCTCGTGCTGCGTCTGAAGGAATCGAAGGAAGAGCTCTTCAACCTTCGTTTCCAGATGGCCACGGGCCAGCTCGACAACAACCGGCGGCTGCGCACGGTCCGGCACGACATCGCCCGGATCTACACCGTGATGCGGGAGCGGGAGCTCGGGCTCTCCGCTTCGCCGGATTCCACTGGTGAGGGTGCGGCATGACCGACAGCAACGAAGTCCAGACCGAGAAGCGCAACGACCGCAAGGTCCGTGAGGGCCTCGTCGTGTCCGACAAGATGGACAAGACGATCGTCGTCGCGCTCGAGGACCGCAAGAAGCACCCGCGTTACTCCAAGATCATGCGCTCCACCACCAAGGTGAAGGTGCACGACGAGGAGAACGCGGCGGGCATCGGCGACCGCGTCCTGCTCATGGAGACCCGGCCCCTGTCGGCGACCAAGCGCTGGCGGCTCGTCGAGATCCTCGAGAAGGCCAAGTAAGTCTCATCTAGACAGACCGAGCCCGTCGGGTCGGAAATCCGGCGGGCCAGGAATGGTCAAGGAGCAGGTAAGTGATTCAGCAGGAGTCGCGGCTTCGTGTCGCCGACAACACCGGTGCGAAGGAGATCCTTTGCATCCGTGTTCTCGGTGGTTCGGGCCGCCGCTACGCGGGCATCGGCGACATCATCGTCGCGACCGTCAAGGACGCGATCCCCGGTGCCGGCGTGAAGAAGGGTGACGTCGTCAAGGCCGTCATCGTCCGCACCGTCAAGGAGCGCCGTCGCGCGGATGGCTCGTACATCCGCTTCGACGAGAACGCCGCCGTGCTCATCAAGAACGACAACGAGCCCCGCGGCACCCGCATCTTCGGCCCGGTCGGGCGCGAGCTGCGCGACAAGAAGTTCATGAAGATCATCTCGCTGGCTCCGGAGGTGCTCTGACCATGAAGGTGAAGAAGGGCGACACGGTCGTCGTCATCGCCGGCAAGGACAAGGGTGCGAAGGGCAAGGTCATCATGGCCTACCCGGAGACCGGCAAGGTCCTGGTCGAGGGCGTGAACCGGATCAAGAAGCACACCAAGATCACGCAGACCCAGCGGGGCGCGCAGTCTGGTGGCATCGTGACCCAGGAAGCCCCGATCAACGTCTCCAACGTGATGGTGGTCGACTCGGACGGCAAGCCGACCCGTGTTGGTTACCGGACGAACGACGAGGGCAAGCGGGTCCGCATTTCCCGTCGTAACGGGAAGGACATCTGATCATGACCACCGCAGAGAAGATCATCCCTCGGCTCAAGACGCGCTACCGCGACGAGGTCAAGGGCGAGCTGCAGAAGCAGTTCTCCTTCGCCAACGTCATGCAGATCCCGGGCGTCGTGAAGGTCGTCGTCAACATGGGTGTCGGCGACGCCGCCCGTGACGGCAAGCTGATCGAGGGTGCCGTCAAGGACCTCTCGATCATCACCGGCCAGCGTCCCGAGGTCCGTCGGGCCCGCAAGTCGATCGCGCAGTTCAAGCTGCGCGAGGGCATGCCGATCGGTGCGCGCGTCACGCTGCGCGGCGACCGCATGTGGGAGTTCCTCGACCGCCTGCTGACGATCGCGCTGCCCCGTATCCGCGACTTCCGCGGCCTCTCGGGCAAGCAGTTCGACGGCAACGGCAACTACACGTTCGGTCTGAACGAGCAGTCGATGTTCCACGAGATCGACCCGGACGCTATCGACCGGCCTCGCGGCATGGACATCACCGTCGTCACCACCGCCACGAACGACGAGGAGGGCCGGGCGCTGCTGAAGCACCTGGGCTTCCCGTTCAAGGAGAACTGAGTCGATGGCCAAGAAGGCGTTGATCAACAAGGCCGCGAAGAAGCCGAAGTTCAAGGTCCGGGGCTACACCCGGTGCCAGCGTTGCGGCCGCCCCCACGCGGTGTTCCGCAAGTTCGGCCTCTGCCGGATCTGCCTGCGCGAGATGGCTCACCGCGGTGAGCTGCCTGGCGTGAGCAAGTCCAGCTGGTAATTCCAAGCTTCATTACTTCGCTGTAGGCCCGCACACGACCGTCCTGTCCTCCTCCGCACGGGGGAGGGCGGGTCTGGACCCTGAGCCGGTGAACCGCAGCGAGAAAGGTTGACCAGGTCACCATGACGATGACCGATCCCATCGCAGACATGCTCACTCGTCTGCGGAACGCGAACTCGGCTTACCACGACAAGGTCGTGATGCCGCACTCCAAGATCAAGGCGAACATCGCCGAGATCCTCAAGCGCGAGGGCTACATCGCCTCGTACCGCGACGAGGACGGCGAGGTGGCCAAGAACCTGGTCGTCGAGCTGAAGTACGGCCCGAACCGCGAGCGCAGCATCGCCGGCCTCCGCCGCGTGTCCAAGCCCGGTCTGCGCGTGTACGCGAAGTCGACCGGCCTGCCCCGAGTCCTCGGTGGCCTCGGCGTGGCGATCATTTCGACCTCTGGCGGTCTCATGACCGACCGCCAGGCCAACAAGGCAGGCGTGGGCGGAGAAGTCCTCGCCTACGTTTGGTAAGGGGGAGTAGACATGTCGCGCATCGGTAAGCAGCCGATCATTGTCCCCTCCGGGGTCGACGTGAACATCGCCGGCCAGGACGTGAGCATCAAGGGCCCCAAGGGTCTCCTGACGCTGACGCTCGCTGAGCCGATCGTCGTCGAGAAGGCCGAGGACGGCACTCTCGAGGTCAAGCGCCCGAACGACGAGCGCCGCAACCGCGCGCTCCACGGCCTGTCGCGCACGCTCGTGCACAACATGGTCGTCGGCGTGACCCAGGGTTACGAAAAGAAGATGGAGATCCACGGCGTCGGTTACCGCGTCGCGCTCAAGGGCTCTGAGCTCGAGTTCGCGCTCGGTTACTCGCACCCCGTCAAGGTGGAGGCCCCCGCGGGCATCACCTTCGCGGTCGAGACCCCGACCCGCTTCTCCGTCTCGGGTATCGACAAGCAGCTGGTCGGTGAGGTCGCCGCCAACATCCGCAAGCTGCGCAAGCCCGACCCGTACAAGGGCAAGGGCGTCCGCTACTCGGGCGAGAAGATCCGTCGCAAGGTCGGAAAGACGGGTAAGTGACATGAGCGAGTCGACTGTTACGAAGCGCAAGCCGGTGGGCAAGGACATCTCCACCAGGCGTCGTGTTGCCAAGGCCCGTCGCCACTTCCGCCTCCGCAAGAAGGTCAGCGGCACCGCCGAGCGCCCGCGCCTGGTCGTGCACCGGTCGTCGAAGCACATCACCGTGCAGATCATCGACGACCTGAAGGGCCACACCGTCGCGTCCGCGTCCTCCATGGAGGCCGACGTCCGCGGTATGGACGGCGACAAGAAGGCCCGTGCGGCCAAGGTCGGCCAGCTGGCCGCGGCCCGTGCCAAGGACGCCGGCATCACGGCGGTCGTGTTCGACCGCGGTGGCAACGCGTACCACGGCCGGATCGCCGCTCTGGCGGACGCCGCTCGCGAGGCGGGGCTGGAGTTCTGACAATGATCAACACCGGAATTGAGAGGGACGCCTGATGCCAGGACGTACGCGTCGCGAAGGCGGCGGGGGCGAGCGCGGAGAGCGCCGCGACCGTCGTGACGGCGGCCGCGGCGGCGCGGCCCAGGAGAAGACCCCCCACCTCGAGCGCGTGGTTGCCATCAACCGCGTCTCCAAGGTGGTCAAGGGTGGTCGTCGGTTCAGCTTCACCGCGCTCGTCGTGGTGGGTGACGGCGACGGCATGGTCGGCGTCGGCTACGGCAAGGCCAAGGAAGTTCCCGCGGCCATCGCCAAGGGTGTCGAGGAGGCGAAGAAGAACTTCTTCCGCGTTCCTCGCATCGCCGGCACCATCCCCCACCCGGTCCAGGGTGAGAAGGCCGCTGGTGTGGTCCTGCTGCGTCCGGCCTCGGCCGGTACCGGTGTCATCGCGGGTGGCGCTGTCCGCGCCGTCCTCGAGTGCGCCGGCGTGCACGACGTGCTGTCGAAGTCGCTCGGCTCCGACAACGCGATCAACATCGTGCACGCGACCGTGGCGGCCCTCAAGGGCCTGCAGCGTCCCGAAGAGGTCGCGGCCCGTCGTGGCCTGCCCCTCGAGGACGTCGCTCCCGCCGGCATGATCCGCGCTCGCGCGGGCCAGGGGGTGTGATCATGGCTCAGCTCAAGATCACCCAGGTGCGCAGCACCATCGGTACCAAGCACAACCACCGCGAGTCGATGCGCACCCTCGGGCTGCGCAAGATCCGCCAGTCGGTCGTGCGTGAGGACACCCCCCAGGTGCTCGGCCTGATCCACGCCGTGCGTCACCTGGTGGTTGTTGAGGAGGTCCAGTCGTGACCATCAAGATCCACGACCTGCGTCCCGCCCCCGGAGCCAAGACCGCCAAGACCCGCGTCGGTCGCGGTGAGGGCTCCAAGGGCAAGACGGCCGGCCGCGGTACGAAGGGCACGGGCGCTCGCAAGAACGTCTCGCCGCGCTTCGAAGGTGGCCAGATGCCGCTGCACATGCGGCTCCCGAAGCTCAAGGGCTTCAAGAACCCGTTCCGCACCGAGTACCAGGTCGTGAACGTCTCCGACATCGCCGCCTCGTTCCCCGAGGGTGGTTCGGTCGACGTCGCCGCGCTGGTGCTGGCCGGGCTGGTCCGCAAGGGCTCGCTCGTCAAGGTGCTGGGCGATGGTGAGGTCAGCGTCAAGCTCGACGTCACCGCCGACAAGTTCTCCAAGTCCGCTGCGGAGAAGTTGGCTGCTGCTGGTGGGTCCTCCACCGTGGCGTGATGCTTTTGGTCTGAAGGGCCCCGGGCTTCTGGCTCGGGGCCCTTCGGCGTTCTCGGGGCTCGCTGTGGCTGGGTGGCGGCCGGGTTCCGGGGTGGGTGCCGCCGGGTCGTGTTTCCACCGGCCGGGGTCTGTCGCCCGTGCGAGTGAGGCTCCAGGTGGGTTCTGCGGTCAGCTGAAAGATTGACCCCGTAGGTGGGAACAGCGGGGTGGGCGCAAACGTTCGCGAGTGACGTCTTGGCTGCTCGTAGCACGGAAATGAAGGAGTTTCTACCCCGGATGGCCTAGTGGTGTGGTGAGAGATCAACGAGTTGGAACCTGTGATTGGCCACTGGGTACGGCGGGGTCGTGGGAGACTGTTAGAGTCGCGGGCTGAACCCGGATGTCCTCCGGGTTGCTTGGTCGTGGCTGCCTGCTGCGGCCTGCCAACTACCGCATGTGCCGGTCCCTGGGGGTCGGCAACGCTCAGGAGGTTCGCGTGCTCGGCGCATTCCGCTCGGCTCTCGCGACGCCGGATCTACGCAAGAAGATCCTGTTCACGCTCGGGATCATCATTGTGTACCGGCTTGGTGCGACCATGCCCGCGCCGGGCGTGTCCTTCAAGAACGTGCGGGCGTGTGCCGAGCAGCTCGAAGGCCAGAACATCTACTCGCTGATCAACCTGTTCAGCGGCGGTGCTCTGCTCAACCTGTCGGTGTTCGCGCTGGGGATCATGCCCTACATCACCGCGAGCATCATCATCCAGCTGCTCACCGTGGTCATCCCGCGGTTCGAGCAGTTGAAGAAGGAAGGACAGGCCGGTCAGGGCAAGCTGACGCAGTACACGCGCTACCTGACCATCGGGCTCGCGATCCTGCAGTCCACCGGTCTCGTCGCCCTGGCGGTGCGCGGGCAGCTGTTCGGTGAGTGCGACCAGGACGTCATTCCCGGCAAGGACAGCATCTTCACCCTCATCGTGCTGGTCATCACCATGACCGCCGGCACCTCGGTCATCATGTGGCTGGGCGAGCTCATCACCGAGAAGGGCATCGGCAACGGCATGTCGTTGCTGATCTTCACCGGTATCGCCGCCCGCATCCCGGCCGAGGGCAAGAACATCCTCGACAAGAGCGGCATCACCTTCGCGCTCGTGATCGTGGCCGCTCTCATCATCATCGCGAGCGTCATCTACGTCGAGCAGGCCCAGCGCCGCATCCCGGTGCAGTACGCCAAGCGCATGATCGGCCGCCGCATGTACGGCGGTACGTCGACGTACCTCCCCCTCAAGGTGAACCAGGCCGGCGTCATCCCGGTCATCTTCGCCTCGTCGCTGCTCTACCTGCCGGACCTGATCGTGCGCCTCACCCAGGGTTCCTCCACCGAGCCCAACTGGTTCTCGACGTTCGTCCAGACCTACCTGGTCAAGCAGTCGAGCTGGGTGCACATCGCCACGTACTTCCTGCTGATCGTCTTCTTCACGTACTTCTACGTCGGCATCACGTTCAACCCGGACGAGCGCGCTGACGAGATGAAGAAGTTCGGTGGCTTCATCCCCGGCATCCGACCCGGTCGCCCGACCGCCGAGTACCTCAAGTTCGTCCTGGGGCGCATCACGCTCCCCGGCTCGCTCTACCTCGGCATCGTGGCGATCCTGCCGAACCTGTTCCTGGACCTGACCGGCGACGGCCAGAACCAGAACTTCCCGTTCGGCGGCACCGCGGTTCTGATCATGGTCGGTGTCGGACTCGACACCGTGAAGCAGATCGAGAGCCAGCTCATGCAGCGCAATTACGAAGGGTTCCTCCGCTAGATGCGACTCGTTCTCGTTGGCCCGCCGGGTGCGGGCAAGGGCACCCAGGCCGAAGTGCTGAGCCGCAAGCTCGGTGTGCCGCACATCTCGACGGGCGACCTCTTCCGGTCACACATCAGCAACCAGACCGAGCTCGGCCTCGAGGTGCAGAGCATCCTCGACGAGGGCGCGCTCGTGCCGGACTCCATCACGAACGAGATGGTCCGCAAGCGTCTGGCCGAGTCCGACGCGACGGACGGGTTCCTGCTCGACGGGTTCCCGCGCAACGTCGCCCAGGCGGACAAGCTGGGTGAGTTCCTGGCCGTCGGCGGGCACAAGCTCGACGCGGTGCTGGAGTTCCGGGTCGACGAGGACGTCGTGGTGGAGCGGCTGCTCGCGCGCGGGCGCACGGACGACAAGGAAGACGTCATCCGGCACCGCCAGCAGGTGTACCGCAACGAGACCGCCCCGCTGCTGAGCTACTACGCGGAGAAGGTCGTCTCCATCGACGCGGTCGGCGAGATCGACGAGATCAGCGAGCGCGCGCTGGCGGCGCTGCACTCGTTGCGCGACGAGAAGTGACAGGTGGACTGCTTGACCGGCTCCGCACTGTCGTCACCGGTGGCGGCGACAGCATGAGCAAGATCGAGATCAAGACGCCCGGCCAGCTGGAGGCGATGCGCGCCTCCGGCCTGGTCGTGGCGAGGGCGCTCCAGAACGTCGTCGCGGCGGTGAAGCCCGGTGTGTCCACGTGGGAGCTCGACGAGATCGCCGAGCAGACCATCCGCGACGCCGGCGCCGTCCCGTCGTTCAAGGGCTACCACGGCTTCCCGGCGAGCATCTGCGCCTCGGTCAACGACCAGATCGTCCACGGCATCCCCAGCAAGCAGCAGGTGCTGGCCGAGGGCGACCTGATCTCCATCGACTGCGGCGCGATCCTCGACGACTGGCACGGCGACTCCGCCGTCACCGTCGGCGTCGGCGAGCTCTCGCCCGCCGACCACAAGCTCTCCGAGGCCACCAGGCTGTCGATGCTCGCGGGCATCGAGGCCGCGGTGCCCGGCGGGCGCCTCACGGACATCTCGTTCGCCATCGAGTCCTCCGCGATCGAGTCGGGGGAGCGCGACGGCATCGAGTACGGCATCGTCGCGGACTACGGCGGCCACGGCATCGGTTCCAAGATGCACATGGACCCGTTCCTGCCGAACTACGGCAAGCCGGGCAAGGGCCCGCGGCTCAAGGTCGGCATGGCCATCGCGATCGAGCCGATGCTGACGCTGGGCACCGACGACTCCCAGGAGCTCGAGGACGGCTGGACCGTCATCACGCTCGACGGCACGCGTGCCGCGCACTGGGAGCACAGCGTCGCGATCACCGAGAACGGCCCCTGGGTGCTCACCGCGCCCGAGGAGGACTGAGCCCCACCGCTCGCACGGACCGACCCCGTTCGCCTTCCGAGGCGGGCGGGGTTATTTCGTTTGTCACCGCCGATACCGTCGAGGCAGACGAACGAGTCCAATGCTTGGGGGCATTGTGGGGGTAACCCGTTTCGTCCTGTCCGCTCTCCTGATCTCCGTCTCGGGCTGTGCTGCCGCGAAGCCGGCCACCGATCTCACCTACCAGGACGTCCCGGCCGACAAGATCGCCGACCGGATCTTCCTGGCCGACTCCATCGCCGCCGTCGAGCACTGCGATCCGCCGTTCGGCGACGTGGTGGTCGTGCGGCCCGACTTCACCGGTCCGCCGCCGTCCGTCGACGGAGGGTGCGGGGGTGCGGCCCGTGCCGCTGCCGGGCCCGAGTACGCCGGCGCCGTGAACCGCATCACGGCGCTGCACACCACCGTCGTCCGCGAGTGGGAGCGGCGGCTGTCCTCCGGGCCCGAGGCCGCCCAGCGCAGGGCCGTGGACGCGATCCTGCTGCACTGCCTCGACCGGGCCGGGTTCACCCAGCGCGGGCCCGGCGACCCGAGTCTGCGCAGCTACGGCGTCGGCAACGGGGACGTCGCGCTCGAAAACGCAGCTCAGCGGTGTTCTGACGACACCGGCTACGGCACCGCGGTCGCCGCGCAGCGCGTGCGGACGCTCAAGTCGGTGCTCGGCGCCCACGAGGCCGAGATCAGCGAGATCGCCAAGCTGCGGATCGTGCTGGAGAGGTGCGCGCGGCCGGGAGACGGCCCGGACCGGACCCGATTTGGGTTGCCCGAGTGAACTGCGTACACTGGTCAGGTGGCGCATCTGTCGCGCCGGTTCTGTCATGCCCTCGCAGGTGAGATCGAACCAGGCAGGCGCGCGTCCGAAGGTATTCATCACCGTCACGAAACGCGGAGGACATGGGCAAGAAGGACGGGGCCATTGAGGTCGAGGGCCGCGTAGTCGAGCCGCTCCCCAACGCGATGTTCAGGGTCGAGTTGGAGAACGGTCACAAGGTACTCGCGCACATCAGCGGCAAGATGCGACAGCACTACATCCGCATCCTCCCTGAGGACCGGGTCGTCGTGGAGCTCTCGCCCTACGACCTGTCCCGCGGGCGCATCGTCTACCGCTACAAGTGACCTCCAGTAGCAGGAGATCTCAGGCGTGAAGGTTCAGCCGAGCGTCAAGAAGATCTGCGACAAGTGCAAGGTGATCCGCCGTCACGGCCGGGTCATGGTGATCTGCGAGAACCTGCGCCACAAGCAGCGTCAGGGCTGAGCAGTTCCACTCGCGCTCGTCGAGATCGTTCGATGACGCAGTAACGAGAAGCCTCCTCGTACCTGCCGCACGCAGTGCATTCCCGCGTGCGGACACCCCCGGATTCCAGGCCGGGGCCGGGACACCGGCTGTGAGAGCAGCCGGAACGACACACAGCGAGTCAGTCACCGGAACTGGACGAGGAGCAGACCTGGAAGTAATCGACAGGAGTTAACCGCCACATGGCACGACTCGCTGGCGTCGACCTCCCCCGCGAGAAGCGGATGGAGATCGCGCTCACCTACATCTTCGGCATCGGTCGTACGCGCTCCAAGGAGCTGCTCACCGCCACGGAGATCTCCCCGGACCTCCGGGTGAAGGATCTGACGGACGACGACCTCGCCAAGCTGCGGGACCACATCGAGACGAACTACAAGGTCGAGGGTGACCTTCGCCGTGAGGTCGCGGCCGACATCCGTCGCAAGATGGAGATCGGTTGCTACGAGGGTCTTCGGCACCGTCGCGGCCTGCCCGTTCGCGGACAGCGCACGAAGACGAACGCCCGTACCCGCAAGGGTCCGAAGAAGACCGTGGCCGGCAAGAAGAAGGCCGGCAAGAAGTAAGACCTCGCGTCTACTGCCCTCAACTTAGGAGTTCGTTTTGCCACCCAAGTCCCGTACGGGCGCCGGGGTCAAGAAGGTCCGGCGCAAGGAGAAGAAGAACGTCTCGCACGGCCAGGCGCACATCAAGAGCACGTTCAACAACACCATCGTGTCCATCACGGACCCGATGGGCAACGTGATCAGCTGGGCGTCCGCCGGCCACGTGGGCTTCAAGGGCTCGCGCAAGTCCACGCCGTTCGCGGCGCAGATGGCTGCCGAGAACGCCGCCCGCAAGGCCGCCGAGCACGGCATGCGCAAGGTGGACGTGTTCGTGAAGGGTCCCGGCTCCGGCCGTGAGACCGCGATCCGTTCGCTGCAGGCCGCCGGTCTCGAGGTCGGCACCATCCAGGACGTGACCCCGCAGCCCCACAACGGCTGCCGCCCGCCCAAGCGGCGCCGGGTCTGAGGCACGGGGAGGAGTAAGAACTAATGGCTCGTTACACGGGACCCGCGACGCGCATCTCGCGTCGCCTCAAGGTCGACCTCGTTGGTGGGGACCAGGCGTTCGAGCGCCGTCCGTACCCGCCCGGCCAGCACGGCCGGGGCCGGGTCAAGGAGTCCGAGTACCTGCTGCAGCTCCAGGAGAAGCAGAAGGCTCGCTACACCTACGGCGTCCTCGAGCGGCAGTTCGTCCGCTACTACAAGGAAGCGGTTCGCCGTCCGGGCAAGACCGGCGAGAACCTGCTCCAGATCCTCGAGGCCCGCCTCGACAACGTGGTGTACCGCGCGGGCCTCGCCCGCACGCGTCGCCAGGCTCGCCAGCTGGTTGCCCACGGCCACTTCATCGTCAACGGCCAGAAGGTGAACATCCCGAGCTACCAGGTGTCGAAGTTCGACATCATCGACGTGAAGCCGAAGTCGATGCCGACGCTGCCCTTCGAGGCCGCGCGCGCGTCGTTCGGTGACCGCCCGATTCCCGCTTGGCTGCAGGTCGTTCCCTCGAACCTGCGCATCCTCGTGCACCAGCTGCCCGAGCGCGCGCAGATCGACACGCCTGTCACCGAGCAGCTCATCGTCGAGCTCTACTCGAAGTGATCCTCTCCGAGCGGCCGTCCACTGCGGACGGTCGCTCGGGTCGGGTCCCGCATCGGCGCGAAGGGTGCGCCGAGTGCGCATGCCGGTCTCCGCGACTGGCTGAAGTTGGCGGCGTCAAATAGCGGGCGTCGTTGCAGAAAGGTTGAACCCAGTGCTGATTTCCCAGCGCCCCTCGCTCGGCGAGGAAGCGGTCTCCGAGACCCGTTCCCGGTTCGTCATCGAACCGCTGGAGCCGGGCTTCGGCTACACGCTCGGCAACTCGATCCGCCGCACGCTGCTCTCGTCGATCCCCGGTGCTGCTGTCACGAGCATCCGCATCGACGGCGTGCTGCACGAGTTCACCACGGTTCCCGGGGTGAAGGAGGACGTCACCGACGTCATCCTGAACCTGAAGGAGCTCGTCGTCTCGTCCGAGGAGGACGAGCCGGTGACCATGTACCTGCGCAAGCAGGGCCCCGGTGTGGTGACCGCGGGCGACATCGTGCCTCCGGCCGGTGTCACCGTGCACAACCCCGACCTGCACATCGCGACCCTGAACGGCAAGGGGAAGCTGGAGATCGAGCTCGTCGTCGAGCGCGGTCGCGGCTACGTCCCGGCTGTCCAGAACAAGCAGGCGGGCGCCGAGATCGGCCGCATCCCCGTCGACTCGATCTACTCGCCGGTTCTCAAGGTGACGTACAAGGTCGAAGCGACGCGTGTCGAGCAGCGGACGGACTTCGACAAGCTGATCCTCGACGTGGAGACCAAGCCCTCGATCACCCCGAGGGACGCGGTTGCCTCCGCGGGCAAGACCCTGGTGGAGCTGTTCGGCCTCGCTCGCGAGCTGAACATCGACGCCGAGGGCATCGAGATCGGCCCGTCGCCGGCCGAGGCCGACACCATCGCCGCGTTCGCGATGCCGATCGAGGACCTCGACCTCACGGTCCGGTCCTACAACTGCTTGAAGCGGGAAGGCATCCACACCGTCGGCGAGCTCGTGTCGCGCAGCGAGGCGGACCTGCTGGACATCCGCAACTTCGGTGCGAAGTCGATCGACGAGGTCAAGATGAAGCTCGTCGGCCTCGGCCTCGCCCTGAAGGACTCGCCTCCTGGGTTCGACCCGTCCGCGGCCGCGTCCGACTACCACGCCGGTGACACCGGCTGGGGTGCCGGCGCCGGCCTGGACCCGCACGACGACGGCCAGGACTACGCGGAGACCGAGCAGCTCTGACGCTCTGACTCAGAGCTAGAGGATCTCTTTCAGTTACAGGAGTAAGCGATGCCCACCCCTACCAAGGGCCCACGGCTCGGTGGGTCTCCGGCGCACGAGCGGCTGCTGCTCGCCAACCTGGCGACGGCGCTGTTCCAGCACGGCCGGATCAAGACCACTGAGGCCAAGGCGAAGCGGCTGCGTCCGTACGCCGAGAAGATCATCAGCAAGGCGAAGGCCGGCGACCTGCACAACCGCCGCGAGATCATGAAGGTGATCCGCGACAAGGACGTCGTGCACAAGCTGATCGCCGAGATCGGTCCGTTCTTCAGCGACCGCTCCGGTGGCTACACCCGCATCACCAAGACGCTGGCGCGCAAGGGCGACAACGCCCCCATGGCCATCATCGAGCTGGTGCAGCAGAAGCTCGTCTCCACCGAGGCCGAGGCTGCGCGCAAGACCAAGTTCGCCAAGGACGAGAAGCCGGCCGCCCCGGTCGCCGACCAGGACGCCGACGCGCCCGAGTCCGCGACGAAGGACGCTGCCGACGAGCCCGCCGAGGGCGCTGTCGAGGTCGACGGCGAGCCGTCGGCCGAGGACGTCAAGGCGGAAGAGGCCAAGGACAAGAAGGACGAGTCCTGAGCGGTTCTCCAGCTGACGAGCCCGTCGTTCCTCTCCCTGAGGGCGGCGGGCTCGTTCGTGTGCGCCTGGACCTCGGCTACGACGGCACCGAGTTCTCCGGCTGGGCGCGTCAGCCGTCCCGCCGGACCGTGTGCGGCGTCCTCGAGGACACCATGTCGATGGTGCTGCGGGAGGACGTCGTCCTGACCGTGGCCGGCCGGACCGACGCCGGCGTGCACGCCTCCGGCCAGGTCGCCCACGTCGACCTGCCGGCGTCCGTCGACGTGCCCGGACTCGCCCGGCGGTTGGCCCGGGTGCTGCCCGCCGACGTCCGGGTGTTCTCGGCCCGGGTCGTTCCCGGTGCTTTCGACGCCCGGTTCTCCGCTTTGCGGCGGCATTACGAGTACCGGGTCGCCGACGCCGACTTCGGGGCCTCACCGATGCGGCGGTGGGACACGCTCGCCTGGCCCCGTCCCCTGGACGTGTCCGCCATGAACGCCGCCGCTGCCCTGTTGCTGGGGGAGCGGGACTTCTGTGCTTTCTGCAAGCGGCGGGAGGGTGCCACCACCATTCGGGAGCTGCAGCGTCTCGAGCTGGTGCGGTCTTCCGATGACGGGGTGGTCACCGCTTTCGTGTCCGCCGATGCTTTCTGCCATTCCATGGTTCGGTCGCTCGTCGGGGCGTTGTTGGCTGTGGGGGAGGGGCGCAAGGATGTTTCCTGGCCTGCTTCTCTGTTGTCGTTGAGTGCTCGGGCCAGTGGGGTGGCTGTTGCTCCTGCTCACGGGTTGAGCCTGGTTCGGGTTGATTTTCCCGCCGATTCCGAGTTGGGGGCTCGGGCTGAGGTGACGCGGCGGGTTCGTACTTTGTCTTGATTCTTTGGTTTGGTGTTCGGGTTTTGTGTTCGGGTTCCGGTTTACTGCTCGGGGCTCCGCCCCGGACCCCGCCAGCTGATCAAAGACCGGGCAGCGCCGTCTGCGGGTTGATGGCACGCCGGTTGCTTTGGGCGGCTGCGCGTTGCGTAGTTGGGTTGCGGTGTGGGGTGGTCCCGTCACGAGCAGTGCTCAAGGCAGCCACGCGCGAGGAGGGGTGTCAGCACTGCTCGTGAC
>NZ_JBHXCW010000039.1:0-46397 GCF_042725365.1 Lentzea sp. NPDC060358
GGCTCGTCGACCTCGACGACGAGCCGCGTGTACCGCTCGTCGCTCAGCTCCACGACCACGGCCTTCCGCGCGTCGCGCACGGCCCAGAAGACCTTCTCGCCGTCCTGGTGGAACGTGCCCGCGGTGATCACGCCGGGCACGTGCGTGCCGGGCGCCCGGAGCCCCTTCGGCTCACCGAGGATGCCGGGGTCCACCGTGGCGCCCCGCACGTGCGCCAGCGGGATCGTCAGCCGGCTCTTCAACGCCCACAGCTTGTCCATCCCCTCCATCTCCACCACGAGGTCCTGTCCCTGCACGCTGATCACGGCCATGTCAGTTCTCCCTGCCCTGCGCCGGTTCCGGCGCGTCGTCGAGTGGAGGGACGCCGGTCTGCTCGCGCGAGGTCGCCGCCCGCCGCCGCAGCCACTGCCCCACCAGCGCCTCGGTGGCGCGGGGGTCCCCCGTCGCCGCGTCGACCTCGGCGAGCACCGCCGCCACGAGGTCCGCGACCTCGGGGTCGTCCGGCGCCCGGTCCACCGCGGCGACCAGCAGCAGGTCCCAGGCGGGCTCCCCGGCCGGCTCCGCCAGCCACGGCCGGACGTCGCGGTCGACGTGGTGGCGCAGCGCCGCCAGGTAGAGACCGCGCTTGCTGCCGAACACGCCGTAGAGGCTGTTGCGGTGCACTCCGAGGTGCGTGACCAGGTCGTCGATCGAGACGCCGTCGTAGGCGCGGCGGGCGAACAGCTCCGCCGCCGCCTCCACGGCCTCGTCCACGTCGAATGACCTCCGTCGTCCCATGCGACAACCCTAGCGTTTTCGGGAACGATCAGTCAAGAACAACCGTTCCCGAAAACGCGGCTTGCCCGCGGACGCACCGTTCGTGCCGATCCACGCAGCGGGTACTGGATCTAATGGCCGTATCCGGTCACTATGTGCGCTGAGCCGTCGAAACACGAACAAGGGGAGTGCGCCCGTGGTCAGGGTGGACAACGTGGACGAGGCCGAGCGCTTGAAGAAGTCCTTCCGGGACGAGGGCGTCCTCGAGGTCGTGGGTCCGGTGACCGGCACCGGCCTGGTGGGCATCCCGACGACGAGCGCGGACAGCATCGCGATCGATCCCGGCGACTTCGACCAGGCGATCGGGCTGCTGCGCCGCCGGCGCGACGAGCTGGCGGGCCACCTGGCCGACAGCGCCGTCCTCGCGACGCCGCTCACCGACGGCACGGGGCCGGTGGCGCTGCACATGCGCAAGGCGTTCGGGTTGCGCGCCCGCGACACCGAGGGCGGTGTCCGGGCCTCGCTGACCTCCTACGTGCAGCAGCTCGACCTGGTGATCCAGGCGCTGGAGACGGTGAAGAAGACGCACGTGGACGTGGACGAGAGCACGGCGGCGACGTTCGAGGGGCGGGCATGAGCGGGCGCGACAGGGGCTACTACTCCGAGGAGCACAAGCAGTCCAGGCGGCAGGCCCGGCGGGAGCGGCGGCTGCGCGCGCAACGCCGCCGCAACCGGCACGAGGACGCGTTCGACTCCGGCACCATCCGCTGGGACGCCTACACCCACCAGCAGATGTGGGACATGGTCCACGCGGCGGACGTGCCGGGGATGTCCGTGCGCAGCAGCGAGTGGCAGCAGCTCGCGCCCCGGCTGCGCGGCACGTCCCGCTCCGTGCAGGACGTCGTCAACCGGCTCACCTCGTCCTGGCGCGGGCCGTCGGCGGAGCTCGCCACGCAGGCGGCCGCGGTGCTGACCTCGTGGGGTGAGACCGTCGGCGACTCCTCCGAACGGGTCGCACGCGGCCTCGAGAACTACACGTCGGTGCTGCAGGAGACGAAGCGGCGACTGCCCGAACCCGTGCACTACTGGGCCGAGAAGCACTTCCGGGACGGCTACGACGTCGCGGTGCTCGACGGCCCGCAGGGCTTGAACCTGCTGGAACAGCTGACCGACGACCACATGCCGACCAAGGCCGAGGCCCGCAACGCCAAGGCGGAGGCCGTGGCGGTCATGCAGGTCTACGAGAGCGAGAGCCGCAACACCCGCAGCACCCTCCCAACGTTCGACACGGCACCGGAGGTCACGCAGCCGCCGGCGCCCGTGTCCCCTCCCCCGCCACCGCCGCCGCCCGTTCCGCTGCCGCCCGAGCGCACACCGGAGCAGACGCCGCGGCCACCGCAGCCGGTGCCGGTGCCGGAGGTGCGCCCGCCGGCCGCCGAGATCGACGACCGCACGTCGGTGGCCTCGTTCGGCCCCTCGGGCGTGGGGGCCGGCGCGACGGCGTTCGGCGCAGTGGGCGGCGGCGGGACGGGCGGCGGATTCCACGGCACCACCGCGGTGACGCCGGGCGGGACCTCTCCGGGCGTGCTGGGCGCGACCGGCCCCGGAGTACCGGGCGGTGCCGCGGGGGTGCTCGGCCAGCAGGCCGGCGGCACCGCGGCGGGTCAGGGCGGGCGTGGTCCCGCGGGCGGTTCCGCGGCGGGCGGGTACGGCATGGCGCCGCCCGCAGCCGGCGCCAAGGGCGAGGAGGACGGCCGGCACACCAACCGGTACGCGGGGCGGACGGACTTCCTGGACGACATCCCGCCGGGGGTGCCGCCGGTGCTGGGCGAATGAGGGACGGCTACGTCGTCGACCTGGCCGCCGTCGAGGTGACGGCGGCACGGCTGGACGACGCGGGCGACGCGCTCGCCGAGGTGGTCGCGGCGCTCGGCACGGGCTCCGGCGCAGACCTGGGGCCGGGCGTCACGGAGGCCGCGGACGAGCTGCTGCGCTCGTGGGAGGAGCGGCTGGCCGCGCTCCGCACCGCCGTCGGAGACGCCGCCGGCGAGCTCCGGTCGGCCGGAACCGCCTACCGCGACGCCGACGAGCTGCGCCATGGCTGACTACCGCGGTCTCGGCTTCGACCCGGCGCCGGGCGACGCGGGAGCCGTCGCCGCGGCGAGCGCGCGGTGCCGGCACCTGGTCGAGCTCCCGGCCCCGCCGGCGGGCTGGGAGGGGGCCGCGGCCGACGCGTTCGCGGCACGGCTGGCCGGTCTGCGCGACGACCTGGAGACGGCGCGGCGCACGCTGGGCACGGCCGCCGGCACCTTGGACGACTGGGCGGGGACGGTGCTGGCGAACCAGCGCAGGGCAGAGGAACTGGACCGGCGTGCGCGGTCGTTGCGCGGCGCGGCCGAGGACGCGGACAACGACGTGGTGCAGGCGTCGTTCCGCGGCGGTCCGGACCACGTGGCCGCGACGGCGCGGCTGGAGGAGCTGCGCCGCGAGCTCGACGGCGTGCTGGCGGCGGCGCGGGACCTGGAGGCCGACCACCGCAGCGCGGCCCGGCGGGTGGCGGACCGGCTGCGCCACCTCCTCTCCGGCGGGACCGAGGCCGTCCCGAGCCGCGACGAGCTGTTCGGCGGCGTCGTGCAGGCGCTGACCTCGTACTCCGCGCTGGGCAGCCAGCTCTCCGGGGTGCTGCTCACCCCCGCGCGCGCCTCCAGCGCACCCCCCGGTGCAGCGGCCGCCTTCGTCTCGGCACTCGGTGATCGGTGAGACTCACTCCGGTACGGGGCGTCCTCCCGGTGTCCGTCGGCTCCGCCGAAGCGACCTCCGCCGAGCTGCTGTCGGTGCTGCGGCGGCTGCGCGGCCCGGACCGGGCGCGCGACCCCGGCCTCGAGATCGCGGCCGCTCAGGCCGCCGAGCTGGCGCAACGCCACGACGCCGGGGTCGTGGCGGTCGTCGAGCACCCCGACGCCGACCCGGCCGTGCTGGTGGCGGGTCTGGTCGCGGTCGAACGCGTGCTGACGCCCGAGGCCGCGCGGGAGCTGTGCTTCCACCTCGCCGACGCCGGTGGCCCCGGCATCACGGAGCTGACCAGCGGCCAGACGGCGCGGGGTTACCCGGCGGTGATCGTCGAGCGGGTGCCGGCGACCGGGGTCGGGGCGCAGCTGCAGATCGTCGTGCCCGATCCCGCCCGCCCGCGGATCGCCGTGTTCACCCTGCACTCCCCCACCGGACGCGGGTGGCTGGAACTGGCCGGGATCGCCGGCCGGTTCGTCAACGGCGTGGAGTTCACCGGCCCGCACCTCACCGGGGCAGGGCTTGCCGCCGGTACTCGGTCGGCGGCTGCCCCACCAGCGCGCGGAAGGCCCGGGAGAAGTGCGTCGCACTGACGAACCCGCAGTCGCGGGAGATCTCGCCGACGCCGCGGTCGGCCCGCGCCGGGTCGGCCAGCAGCGCCTTCGCGCGGTCGATGCGCAGCATCTTGATGCGCTCGGCGACGTTCGGCTCGCCCTCGAACACCTGGTAGAGCCGGCGCAGCGAGATGTTCAGCGCCTTGGCGACCTCGCCGGGGGTGAGGGACGCCTCGCCGAGGTGCGCGCGGATGTGCTCGAGCGCGGCGCGCCGGTGCCCGGTGGTGATGTCGGCGCGTTCCAGCTCCTCGCGCAACGCGCTGCGCAGCACCATCTCCGCCAGCCCGACCAGGTGGTGCGCCACGCCGACCGGGTCCAGCACGTCCCGCGCGGCGAGGACGTGCCCGACCGCGCTCGAGAACGCGGCGCGCAGGCCGTCGCCGACCTGCACGGGCTGGAACATGAGCCGGCGCAGGTCGGTGAACCCCGTCGACAGCCTCGACTCCGGCACGGTCAGCATGATCGTGCCGACGGGCAGCACGTGCAGCGAGCAGTCGCCGAACACGTGGGTGTTCTCGGGCACCGACCGGTGGACCGGGCACCGCATCAGCACCTGGACCGACTCGGGCGTGGCCGGCGCCCCGGTGAGGGCGGCCCTGGCCGCGGCCGCACCGGACGCGCGCACGACCAGCACCCCGCTCACGACCTCCGCGTCCCGCTGCACGCGGACAAGATTAACCACGGGAGTATCGATGGCACGGCGTTCACCGGAGACCGGGGCGGTCGTCCTGTCCCACGTCGAGTTCGACCTGGTGTGGGAGGACCTCGGCTTCGGCGACCTGCCCCTGGCGCTCGACGTGCCGTCGCACGGCGCGACCGAGGACGAGCGCGACGAGCTGGGCACGGAGGTGTTCGCGTCGCTGGCGCGCGCCGGCCTGGTCCTGGACTCCGACGTCGACCCCGAGCTGGAGGAACTGCTCGGGATGCTGCACCACCACACGGTGTCCGTCGACGCGCTGGTGTTCGGTGACCAGCCGTGGCGCGTGCTCGCCGCGGTGCGCGGCAGCCGGGGTGTGCTGGCCGTGCTGAACTCCGACGAACTGGCCCTCGAACCCTTCCCGGCGGACGGCCTGGTGCGCGCGGTGGTGCGGCTGCTCGGCGACAGTCCCGCCGGTCCCGGCGAGCAGGTGCTGCTGCCGCGCGCGGCGTACTCGGCGGCGCTGCGGGGCTACGCGGACAGCGGCTACAGCGGTCTGGAACGAGCGCTGGCCGACGCCGGCGTGCGGGGCAGCGCGACGCGCCCGCTGGTGACCATCGCGGAGGCGGGCAGGCTGGGCGCGGGCCAGCTGGCCGTGACCGGGGCCCGCGGCCGGTCGCCGGTGCTCACCTGGTCCGACACGACCGCGGGCCGGTACGCCGTCACGACCGAGCAGGTCCGCGACGAGCAGTGGGTCCGGGTGGTCCCCGCGGACCAGGTCTGGTTCGCGCGCCGCCTCACCGACCTGGTGGCGGCGGCGCAGTAGGCCGCCCGCGAGGGGTGAAGGGGCTGGGTGGCGGCGGGTCGGCGCGGCAGGTCGGGCGGCGCAGCAGGTCGGGCCGCCGGTGGCGCGTGCGACCCGGCCAACGCCACCGACCAGCGGCCCAGCGGGGCCACCGGCCCGACCCGCCCAGCGGCGCCCACGGCGGGCACCACCCGCCCCAGCAAGCGGCCCGGCCAGCCGCACCCACGCCAAGCACCACCGCCGAGCGCCCCGGTCGCCGCAGCACCCAACCCGGCCAACACCGCGGCCGCCAGCTCAGGCCACCGGCAGCGCGACCGGCTCCTCCAGCACGACCGCCAGCACCTCGGCGCCCGCCGCCAGCGCGTCCTCGGCGGCGTAGGCGGTGAGCCGGCTCAGGCACTCGGCCAGCGCGACGGGCCTCAGCTCCATCGCGCGCGGGCCGAGTTCGAGGCCGACGAGCTTGCCGTGCAGGTCGACCGTCACCGCGACGTCGTCCTCGCGCGCGGTGCGGGTGATCGCGTCCAGCGCGGCGCGCAGGCCGAGGGGTGCGCGGTCCTCGTCCTCGGCCAGTTCGTCGTCGAGGGACCGGGGTTCGGGTGTCATCGGACCATCCAGCTCTCGGGTGTGGTGGACTCGATCTCCTCGGTGAGCTCGGCGGCGACGGGCAGGCCGAGCGTCTCCAGGTGCTCGTCGCCGAGCAGGTGCCGGGCCCGTTCGTTGGCCCGCGCGGTGGCGATCCGCACCAGGGTGAGGATCTCGTCGGCCAGCGCGGCGCGGCCGAGGCGCATCGACCGCTCGGTGAGGGTCAGGGCGCGCAGGCCGCCGCCCACGCCGACCTCGATCGCGATTCCCGTGGCGTGCTGGGCTTTTCCGGTGGTCACGGGTGCACCCCTCCGTAGAACTTCGTGCCGCTGAGCTGGTGGGTGTTGCGGCGCACCTGGTCGCCGGAGTTGCCCTCGATCAGCGTGACGGTGTCGCCGTCGACCTTCTCGACGATGCCGATGTGCTTGCTGGTGGCCGGGCTCTGCGGGCCGGTGCCGAACAGCAGCACGTCGCCGGGCCGCACGTTCTTCCTCAGGTCGCCGTTGCCGTAGGCCTTGCCGTGCCGCTGCCCCCAGCGGTAGACGTCGCCGGTGAAGGGCAGGACCGGGATGTCCACCCCGGCCTTGCGCCACATCGCCGTGGCGAACGACGAACACCAGAACGTCCTGGGCCCGTAGGGGTTCCGGTTGCTCCCGGGTGGACTCTCGCGCGTGCCGATCTCGCCGCGCGCGGCGGACACGATCTTGCTCGCCTTCGCGCCGGACGGCTTGGTCGCGCCGCCACGGGCGGTGCGGGGGTCGGCGATCCTGTCGCCCTCGATCTCCTTCTCCAGCGCCCGCAGCTTGCGCTTGGCCTCCTCCAGCTCGGCCTTGACCTGCCGCACGGTGCGCACCGACTCGCGGGTGTAGCGGGGTTCGAGGTCGGCCGCGGCGGCGACCGCCTTCATCAGCGCGGCCTGCGACCCGCTCGCCACGCCCGCCTGCAGCAGTGCGGCGGCCCTGGTGACGTACTCGTCGACCAGGCGTTGCGCGGCCGCGTGCCCGGTGACCAGCGCACTGGTCGCCCCGGCCACCACCTTCTCGGCCTCGGTGCTGATCGTCGCGGTCGTCCCGATCTGCTTCGCGAGCCGGTCGGAGCGCCGTTCGAACTGCTCGGAGTTCGCGCCCCGCCACTGGTCGAGCGCGGTGCCGGCGGCTTTGCGCACGGCGTCGCGCTGGTCCTGCAGCGCGCCGCCCGCCTGGTGCAGCGCGAACTGGACGCGCATCGCGTCGTCGGCCTTCCCCGCCAGCGCGTTGCGGTGCCCGATCATCCGTTCGGCGAACTGGCGGGCGATCGCTCGTGGGTCCACGTCATCCTCGCTTGAAGTCGTCGGCGGTCGCGTCGTCCTGCGCGCGGTAGGTGTGCGCCATGCGCCCGGCGGAGCGCGCCAGCCGGTCCGCGTTGCGGCCGACGCCGGTGACCTGCCGGTGCAGCGCGGCCCCGAAGGTCTCGAGCGCCGAGGCGAACCCGGTGTGCTCGCCGATCCGCCCGAAGCCGCTGCCGGCGATCTCCCGGACCTCCCGCACGTGCCGGGTGCCGATGGCCGTGAGGTCGTCCGCGATGTCCCGGCCCTGCTTGACGTACCGGTCGAGCGCCGCCGGGTCCACGGCGAACCCGCCGCTCCCCCGCCCGCCACCCGGCGGGGACGCAGGTGCGGCCTTGGTGCCCTGGGCGGCCCGGCGCGCGACATCGAGGTACTTGCGGTAGGCGCCGTTGGTGTAGGTGGACCAGGGAGTCCACGACTTGCCGTCCTGCGACAGCGCGTTGGCAACCTCGGCGTTGACGCGCGAGTCGAACAGCTCGCGGTTGGAGTCGAGTCCGTGCTGCCGGCGCCGCTCGGGACCCATCGCGCCGAGCATGTTGATCTGCCAGAGGCCGTAGGAGTCGTCCGGCGGCCTGGCGTTGTGCGCTCGCGGGTCCCCGCCGGACTCGGCGAGGGCGACGGCGACCGCGATCGTGAGGCCCTGGCCTTCGAACCCGGCGGCGCGGGCGTGCTGGGCGATCTGCTCGGGGCTCAACCTGCTCATGAGGTCAGCCTGACCGGTCGCCGGTCGCCGCGACATCGGCGTTGCGCGCTGGGACAGCAGCGCTGCGCGGCGGGACCAGCCTCAGGAGGCGAGCGCGCCGCCCAGCGGCAGGGGCCGTGCCCTCTCGACCGCGTACCGGTGGGTCGTCGCGAGGATCCAGGTCGCGGCCCGCGCGCGCCTGGGGTCGAACCCGCCGGCGGTCCGCCAGACCTCGAGCATGACCTCCTGGAACACCGCCTCCGTGCGCGCCTGGTCGGACACCACCCGGCGGACCAGGCCGAACACCGAGGCCCCGACGGAGTCGTACAGGCGCCCGAAGGCCTCCTCGTCGCGGCCGGCGACCCGCAGCAGCAGGTCGTCGAGGCCTTCCTGCTCGCCGGCTCGCAGGGACACGACCGTCTGCTTCCGATCCCGGATCCGCACAACGTTCCCCTTCGCCGCGTGCACGACCTCGGTTGCGAGTCGTGACCCACCCGGCTACCCGTCCGGCCGCCCTGGTCAAACTCATAGCCGATCGATGATTTCCGCGGTGGCGGCTCACGCGAGCGGCGCGTCGCCCAGTTCCGCCCTCATCAGCCTGCGCGCGTCGTGGATGCGCGACTTCACCGTGCTCACCGGCACGCCCAGCACCTCGGCGATCTCGGCGTGGGCGAGCTTGCAGACGTCCCGGTGGACCAGGGCCTCCGCCAGGTGCGGGTGGCGCAGGTGCAGCCGTTCCAGCGCGTCCAGCAGGTCCAGGCGCGACCCGGCGATCACGCTGGTGCGCCGGGGGTCCACGAGGTCGCCGGGCTCCCGCGGCGGTACCGCGGCCTCGTCCCTGCGCACCTGCCGGAACCGCTGCCGCGCCACGGTCACGACCACGCCGTAGCTCCAGCCGCGGAAGGTGTCCCCGGCGGGCTTCGCTTCCAGCGTCGCGGCCACGCGCAGCAGCGCCTCCTGCGCGGCGTCCTCCACGTCCTCCGGCCGGTCGAGGAACCGCCCGCAGGTCCGCAGCACCCCGGGGCGCACCCGTGTCAGCAGGTCGTTCAGCGCGGCCGCGTCACCCCGGCCCGCCGCGGCGGCGAGCGCGTCGAGGTCCTTCTCCGGTGCGAGCACGTGCTCCCCGTTCAGAAGACGTCGGACGCCGCGAACTGCGTGACGTCGAGGCGGCCGTGGTCGCACACGGTCAGTTGCAGGGGCAGGTCGAGGTGGTCCACGTCGCCCGGCGGACTGACGCGCAGCCCGCCCGACGGAGGCCGGCACGGTCCGGTCTCCGGTTCGTCCCCGGTCGCGACGGAGGTGTAGGACACCCTGGCGTAGGCCGGTTTCCCCGGCGCCAGCACCGCGGTGTCCATGGTGGACCAGACGGTGTTGTGCTGCACCGCGCTCATCGTCCGGCCGGTGCCGTCGAGCAGCGCGTAGGTGCCGAACCCGAGCACCGAGCACGGTGCCGTGCCGGAGTTGGTGAGCAGGACGAGGAAGCCGTGGTGGCCCGCGGCGTTGAACCGCCCCGGCGGGAACTCGAGCCGCCCGCTGAGCTCCCGCGTGCGGCACGGCAACACAGAGGCGACCGGCGGCGCGGTGGCCGAGGGGGAACTCGGCGGGACCGCACCGGAGGTCGGCGGCACCGGCGAGGAGGACGGCGCGACAGTGGACGACGAGGGCGCCGGGACCGGCGAGGCCGGCGTCGGCGAGGCCGGGGCGGGCGCCAGGGCCAGCGGTGACGGGTCGCCGGCCAGCACGGTGGAGGGTTGCGCGGGCGGCACCGCCACCAGCGCCAGAGCGACCACCGCGACGACCACCGCGGCGACTCCGGCGAGCGGCGCCCAGAACCGCATTCCGGACACGCGCATTTCCCGTCCTCGCGATTGTCGGCCGCACTCCGCACTTCGACCGTACCAGCCTGTTTCCGCCGCATCGGAATTGCGCGGCGCACGCGGAAAAGCACGGCGTGCGCGGTGCTGCGATGCTGGCGGCATGAGCACCGCCCGGCCTTCCGTGCACGACCGCTTCCACCTGGAGGGGCTGCTGGGCGTCGGCGGGTTCGCCTCGGTGTGGACGGCTCGCGACACCGTGCTGGACACCGCGGTCGCGGTCAAGGTGCTCGCCGACAACTGGACCGCGGTCCCCGAGATCCGCGCGCGGTTCCTCGACGAGGTCCGGATGCTGCGCCGGGTCTCGTCCCCGCACGTCGTGCGCGTCTACGACCTGGCGGTCTCGGACGCCGGACGCCCGTACTTCGCCATGGAGCTGGCCGACCGCGGCACCCTGGAGGACCGCGCCGCGGGCACGCCGATGCCCCTCGCCGAGGCACTCGACGTGCTGCGCCAGGTCACCGCCGGTGTGGCGGCGCTGCACCGGACCGGGGTCGTCCATCGCGACCTCAAGCCGTCGAACGTGCTGCTGCGCTGGGACACCGAGGCGCGGCGCGAGGTCGCGGTGGTCGCCGACCTGGGCCTCGGGAAGTCGCTGGCCGACGGCTCCGGTTTCACCGTGGCGGCCGGATCGTCCGGGTACGCCGCCCCCGAGCAGCGCCGCCTCGGGGGCGGCATCGGCCCCCGGTCCGACGTCTACGCCCTCGGCGCCCTCGCCTACCGGCTGCTGACCGGCGCGAACCCGCCGGAGCAGCCACCCGGCCCGCGGAGCCTGCGGTCCCTGCCCGCCGGGCTGGGTGCGGTGGTCGGCCGCGCGATGGCACCCCTGGCGGCGGACCGGTGGCCGAGCGCCGAGGCGTTCGGGGCGGCCGTCGACCGGTCCGCGGCAGGCCGCGGCCGGTCCCGCAGGGCCCGAGCGGCACTGGTGCTGCCGCCGGTGGCCCTCGTGCTGGCCCTCGCGGCCGCCGACGGCGTGCCGGGCGCCGCCGAGAAGACCGTCACGTCGGCCGACGGCGCGCTGAGCGTCACCGTGCCCGCGTCCTGGAGCAGGCAGGTCCGGCTCGGCGGCTGGGACCCCGGGGGCGCGGACCGGGAGCCCGCGGTCGAGGCGGCGCCGGACCTCGGCCGCTTCCACGACCTCGCCGTGGCCGCGCCAGGGGTGTTCGTCGGCCGCATCGGCCGGGACCAGGCCGGACAGTGGCGGTGGCAGTCCCCTCCGACCGGCTGCGGGAGTCCCGAGCAGACCCGCTTCACCTCGCCGGACTTCTCCGGGGAGCTCCGGTACTGGCAGCGGTGCTCCGGTCCCGGTCTCGGCGAGGCCGTCCTGACCGGCACGGGCCCGGACGCCCCCGTTCTCGTCGTGCAGGTCCGGGGCGAGCACCGCGATGTTCAACGGTTGCTGACCGCAATGCGCGCCAAATGAGATGACCCGCGACGGTTTCCGGCCACTTTTGCGGGCGGGAGTTGGCCGGTTGTGACGATTTTCAAGAAAGGTGTGCGGCGAATGGCAGCCGGGGCACCTCCTGGTGGAGCGGGATCGGTGGCGCGAGACGCGAGGAGCAGGTGCCGCGGCCGTCACCCCGGTGAGCGCGGTGCCGGTCCCGGCCGAGGAGAACAGGCAAGGAGCTCACCCATGCAGACCACCCGCACCACCGCAGTCGCCGCCGCCGTGGCCGCCGCCGCCCTGCTCGGCGGCTGCGCGGGCCAGAGCGGGGGCACCGCCTCGCCCGCCCCCTCCGCCTCGTCGTCCGCCTCGACCGCCCCCTCCCCGGTCGCGCCGGACACCCAGGCCGCGCAGCAGACACCGCAGAACACCGCGAGTGGTCCCGCCGCCTGCAAGTCGGCCGACCTCGGCCTCGGCCTCACCCCGGAGGAGGGCGGGGGCGGCATGAACAAGTCCCGGTACCTGCTCGCGTTCACGAACAAGGGCGCGGCGCCGTGCACGCTGTTCGGGTTCCCCGGCGTCTCCTTCGTGACCGGCGACAGCGGCACGCAGGTCGGCGCGCCCGCGACCAAGGAGGACGGCACCCCGGCCTCGGTGACGCTGGCGCCTGGTGCGAGCGCCTCGAGCCACCTGACGATCACGAACGCGGGCGTCTACGACCCGGCCCAGTGCGCCCCGGCCGACGTCCGCGGCCTGCGGATCTACCCGCCGGGTGAGACCGCGGCCATGTTCCTGCCGAAGGAGCAGCAGGCCTGCTCGGCCGCCGACAGGTCGCTTCTCTCCGTCGGACCCGTTCAGTCCTGACGCGCGGGTGCTCCGCCGTCCACATCGGACGGCGGGGCACCGCGGGCGGTCAGACCGCTCGGGCGATGGCGATGTTGCCCGCCAGCCGGTCCCCCGCCTCGTAGATCATGTACTCGCGGCCCTGGTAGGTGCCGAACGACGGGGCCGCCGACCTGCCGTTGTCCGGTGAGCCGGACAGCGAGTCGTGGAAGACGCCCAGGTGCCGGCGCAGTGAGAAGTCACGCCCCACCTCGGTGACGAGGATGTTGCCACCGCTGCCGATGTCGGTGTTGTAGACGACGTAGACGCTGTCATTGCGGAACAACAGGTGCGGCCCGCCGACGTTGACCGCGCCGACGTCCTGGTGCCGGATCAGCGGCGTCTGCGAGAACGTCCAGTCGCGGGCGTTCGCCGACCAGCCCCAGCCGATGTCGCGCCGGTTGCTCTGGTTGTTGAGCATGAACACCATCACGTACCGGGCGCCGCGCGAGGTCAGGTCGTGCCGGAACACCCTGGCGTACGAGGTCTCCGTGGTCCCCGCCGGTTGCAGCCGGGTGGACAGGACCTCCTTCTCGTAGGTGAAGTCGATGCCGTTGGCGGAGCTCGCCAGCCGGGTCACCGTGTTCTCGCCGTGGAAGTACAGGTACATGCGCTTCACGTCGTCGTTCCACATCGCGTGCGGCGAGGACACGTGCGAGACGCTGTACTCGCCGGGCCAGCTCCGCGAGATGATCGGGTTGCCCGGGTACTCCGTGAACTCCTCGTCGAGCGAGTTCGCGTACGCCAGGCAGATCCCGCCGGGCGCGTCGTGCGGCGCGTAGTAGAGGTAGTAGGCGGCCCGCGCACCCGCGATCCGGTCCCTGGTGCCGCGGATGGTCGGGAAGATCAGCTCACCGGTCGGGTTGTAGCGCAGCTTGCTCTTCACCAGGGCGAGCCTCGTGTACCGGTAGTCCGGGAACCCGGCCGGAGCGGCGGTGGCGGTGCCGGCCGCTCCCGCCGTCGCGGACGTTCCGGCCAGCAGGGCGGCACCGCCGAGCAGCAGCCGGCGACGGTTCACTGTCATGGGAATGCTCCTCAGCGCTGGGGAATTCCTCTGTGGACGGTCAGTGGATCGTCATGCCGCAGGCCCGCAGGGCCTCGGTGACGGGCTGGTGGAAGGACCGGCCGCCGCTGGTGCGGTCACCGCTGCCGCCGCAGGTCAGGCCGAGCGCGGTGTCGCCGGCGAAGAGCGGCCCGCCGCTGTCGCCGCCCTGCACGCGTGCCGTCGTGCCGATCATGCCGGTCGCGGTGGTGCCGTCGACGTGGTTCACGGTGACGTCCAGGCCGGTGACCTCGCCCCGGTGGAACCCGGTGGTGCTGCCGCCGCGGCCGACGATCTGCCCGGCCACCGGCGTGCCGGCGCGGGCGATGTCGCGGCGCGTGCCGTCGTGGGGGTCGACCTCGCCGGGCCGGCTGACGTCGCCGGCGGCGAGGGTCGCGGCGCTGTGCCGGACGACCTTCGCGCGCGCCCCGGCCGCGGTGATGGTCTTCGCGGCGGCCGCACCGGTCACCGTGACGACGAGCCGCCCGCTCTCGTCGACGTAGGACCCGGCACTCGCGGCACCGAGCCGTGCTCGCAGCACCTCGGCGAGCCGCCCCGGCTCGGCGTGGGCGGCCGGCGCGCTCAGCGCGAGACCGGCCGCCGGCGCGGCGGCCACGAGAGTGGCGGTGCGACGCATTGGTTCTCCTCGGCTGTTCCGTGGCGCGAGGCGGGGCGGCGCGCCTGACTGCGGAAGAACAGAGTGCTCGTCACCGAGAAGTGCGTCCAGACGATAATTTTTATTTTTCCACGCGATATCAACAGATCGACGCGAGGCGTCAACACGCGAAGGCGGGAAATAGTATTAGCGCCTTGACGGGAGCACGCGCGTCCGCCCGGTCAGAGCCAGTTCGCGTCGATTCCCCGAGCCCGCAGTCCCTCGAGCGCCGTCTCGTCGCCCGTGTAGAGCAGCGTCATCGACTTCAGGTGGGGGAAGTGCCGGACGTCGGCGAACTCGTGCACGTCGAACAGCCCGTCCTCGCCGTCCCAGCCCGGCGCGATCTCCAGGTAGATCTGGTTCCCGCCGTCCATGTAGATCTCGGTGACCTTCTCCGCGAGCTCGGCGGGGACCTCGAGCGCCGCGAAGTACGCCAGCGCCTCGGGCACCGCCTCGAATGTCCAGCGGTCGTAGGTGAAGCCCTGCTCTTCGGCGTACGCGCTCAGCTCGAACCTCGGCAGGAGGTCCTGGTTGTACATCAGCTCCTGGACGACGGCGAGCTTGAAATTGGCGTCGGTGAACGAAATCGGCTGACTCATTCCCGGAGCTTAGAGGAATCCTCCCCCGCCGGAGACCGGGCGCGCGGAACCGGCGTGCACCGGCCGGTCGTCGAAGGACGCACCCTTGCCCCGCGCCGGCTCATGCAGCAACGTCGTCCTCCAGCGCAGGCAGGAGCAGGAAGGACATCCATGGGGATCTCACTCGGTGCAGCCGACGTCCTCCCGCGGGACGCGGCGGACGCCACCCTGGTCGCGAGGGTCTTCGACCCCTCCGCGGGCGGCCCCTCGGTCGTGGCGATCCGCGGCGAGGAGGTGGTCGACCTGTCACCGCTGACCCCGACCACGTCGTCCCTGCTGGAGCGGCCGGACGCGGCCGAGGTCGTGCGGAACCACCCCGGCGGCGCGGTGTGGCCGCTCGCGGACGTGCTGGCCGCCACGGCGAACCCGGGCAGCGCCGTCCCCGGGTTCCTGGCACCGGTCGACCTGCAGGTGCTCAAAGCCGCCGGCGTGACGTTCGTGCGCAGCATGCTGGAGCGGGTCATCGAGGAACGGGCCGACGGTGATCCCGCACGGGCCGAGGAGGTGCGCGCCAAGGTCGGCGCGATCGTCCAGGGCCACATCTCGAACCTGAGGCCGGGGTCTCCCGAGGCCGCCGAGGTGAAGCGGGTGCTGCAGGCGGAAGGCCTGTGGTCGCAGTACCTCGAGGTCGGCATCGGGCCGGACCCGGAGATCTTCACCAAGGCACCGGTGCTCTCGGCGGTGGGGCTGGGCGCCGACATCGGCGTCCTCGCCCGCTCCGCCTGGAACAACCCCGAACCCGAGCTCGTCCTGGTGGTCGACTCGCGCGGCACCCCGGTCGGCGCGACGCTCGGCAACGACGTCAACCTGCGCGACTTCGAGGGCCGCAGCGCCCTGCTGCTCACCGAGGCCAAGGACAACAACGCCTCCTGCGCCATCGGGCCGTTCCTGCGGCTCTTCGACGAGGGGTTCACCCTCGCCGACGCCAAGGCCGCCGAGATCGCCCTCGACATCACCGGGCCGGACGGGTTCGAGCTGCACGGCGTGAACCCGGTGTCCGAGATCAGCCGGGAGCTCGAGGACCTCGTGTCCCACGCCTTCGGCTCCCACCACCGCTACCCCGACGGCTTCGCGTTGTTCACCGGCACGATGTTCGCCCCGACCGAGGACCGGGACCAGCCCGGCGAGGGTTTCACGCACAAGACCGGGGACGTGGTCCGCATCTCCTCGCCGCGGCTGGGCGCGCTGACGAACGTCGTGAACACAGCCGAGGACGCGCCGGACTGGACGTTCGGCATCAGCGCGCTGATGGAGAACCTCGCCGCGCGCGGCCTGCTGCACCCGCGCGCGTAGCGTCCGAGCTGCGGCGCGGGTGGCCGGAGCTGTCGCCGGCGACCGGGCTCGACGGTGGGCACGGCGATCCGGGTGACCGTGCAACCGCTGAGCCCGGCCCGGGTCCCGGTGGATCGGCGCGGACTACCAGGGCAGGCCCGCGTCGAGCGCGATGCCCGCGAACACCGCCAGTCCCGAGAAGGTGTTGTTCCGGAACGCCCGCAGGCACTGCGCCGGCTCGCGGTGGCGGATGAGGCGCTGCTGGTGCACGGCGCAGGCCACCGCGCCCACCAGGCCCGCCGCGTACCACGGCCCGAGGCCGAGCTCGAGTCCCACCAACGCCAGCACGCCTGCCATCGCGGCTTGCACCACCCCGATCACGGCGCGGTCCGCCGAGCCGAACAGGATCGCCGTGGACCGCAGCCCGATCCGCAGGTCGTCGTCGCGGTCGGCCATCGCGTACATCGTGTCGTAGGCCGTGGTCCACAGCAGGCCCGCGGTGAACAGCAGCCAGGCCGCCCGCGGCATCCCCGCCCCGTGCGCGGAGAACGCCATCGGCACCGACCACGTGAACGCGACGCCCAGGTACAGCTGCGGCAAAGGGAAGAACCGCTTCATCAGCGGGTAGGTGAGCAACAGCAGGCCGCCCACCAGCGCCAGCACCACGGTTCGTCCATCCAATGTGGACACCAGTGCCAACGCGGCAGCGGCGAGCACACCGGCCACCGCCAGCGCTTCGGCCGGCCGGACCTCGCCGGTCACCAGCGGACGGTCCCGGGTGCGCCGGACGTGCCCGTCGAACCCGCGGTCCGCGTAGTCGTTGACCGCGCAGCCCGCCGACCGGGTCAGCACCGTCCCGGCCACGAAGACGAGGACGACGTGCGGGTCGGGCCGGCCGTCCGAGGACAACCAGAGCGCCCACAGGACGGGCCACAGGAGCAGCCAGATGCCGATCGGGCGGTCCAGCCGGACGAGTCGGGCGTAGGCGCTCACCTTGGTGGCCTCACACGTGTTCACCACGTCGATGATGATCCATCGGCAAGATCGGCCGCATCGGCGACAATTGCCCATATGGACGCGGAAGCGGGGATGTTCGCCCCGGACTCGGTGAGCTGGCGGGTGTTCGGCGAGCACACCGTCGCGCTGGGCGGCCTGCGCAGCCTGTACCTCCAGGCGTTGCACCCCCTCGCGATGGCGGGAGTCGCGCAGAACTCGTCGTTCCGCACGGAGCCCTGGCGCCGGTTGGTCCACACCTGGGGCTACCTGCGCACCGTCCTCTACGGCACCACCGCCGACGCCCAGGAGGCGGCCGGCCGGCTGCGCCGGATGCACGCACGGATGCGCGCGACCGATCCCCGCACCGGGGAGACGTTCCGCCTCGACGAACCGGACCTGCTGCGCTGGGTGCACGTGGCCGAGGTGGAGTCGTTCCTGACGACGGTCCGGCGCGCCGGGCTGCGCCTCACCGCCGCCGAGGCCGACCGCTTCCACGCCGAGCAACGCCGCGGCGCCGCCCTCATCGGCCTCGACCCGGACGCGGTTCCCGGCACGTGCGCGGAGGTGGAGGCCTACTACGACGCGATCCGCCCGCAGCTCCGCCTCACGCCGGACGCGGCCGAGACCGCGGCGTTCCTGACGAAGCTGCCCGCGTTGCCGCAGGACTGGGGCAGCCGGACGCTCCGGTTCGCCGTCGGCACGGCACCGGCGCGGCTGGTCTACCGCGGTCTCGCCGTGACCGCGTTCGGGCTGCTGCCGCCGTGGGCGCGCGAGCTGTACGGGCGCAGCGCCCATCCGGCCGTGGACGCGGTCGCGGGCCTGTCCGTGCGGACCACCAGGCTGGTGGTCCGCGTCGCGCTACCGCCGAAGCTCCGGGTCCCGCCCCTGCGCCGGGAGGCGCTGGCCCGTCACGGCGCCGCCTGAGGGCGGGCCTCCGTCTCGCGCACGGCCTTCACGGGACCGGGGAAGAACATGTTCGTCCTGGCCTGGTAATCCGCGTAGTCCGGTCGCTTGCGCAGGCTGTAGTACTCGGCCGGGCGCGCGCCGGTGTGCTTGGTCAGCGTGACGTACAGCGTCCACGAGACCAGGAGCAGTCCCGCGGTCAGCGGCACCCACACCACGGGCGTCGTGCCGTGGAACCGGGCGGGCAGCGACGGCAGGGCGACCAGCAGCAGCGCGTTCCACTGCATCCACTGGAAGAAGTAGTTGGGGTGCCTGCTGTAGCGCCACAGCCCCCGGTCGCACGTGCCGCGGCCGCCCCTGGCCGCGAACCGCTGCTTCTGGCCGTCCGCCACGGACTCCAGCACGTACGACGCGGCCCAGAGCACGAGCGCGGCGACCGACCAGGCCGACAGCGACCGTCCCGGGTCGGCGGCGACGAGGAACGCGGGAACAGCGAGCACCGACATGTTCGCGAAGCCCTGCGTCCAGATCTCGTACTGCACCGACCACGTCTCGCTGCGGAACCCCTGCCGCTCCCAGCGCCGCCGCTGGTACTGGTACCGGGGCAGCTCGACCTTGGGCGCGCCGGGCTTCCACCAGCCGTGCCTCGCCGTCAGCACCAGGCTCCACAGCCCCATCCGCGCGCCCATGACCACGTAGGCCACGGCCACCGCGACCGTGACGGCGGTCAGCTCGGCGGCCGTGCACACGGTGACCACGCCGATGCCGACCAGCCCCCACGGCCACGCCACGTCGACGTACGACACGTGCCGCGTCAGGTACCCCGGCACCGCCGCCGCCAGCGCGAACACCACGGCCTGCACCGCCAGGTTCCACCGGGCGGCCCCCGCCGTGGCCGGGTCGGCCAGCAACGCGACCGCGACCACGACGAACGGCAGCAACGTCCACACCCGCCGCATGCTCTCTCCTCACACCAGGGTGAGACATTCCATCAAGATGTCTCAGTGAGACACTTTATACATGTTGTCTCACGCCGCGACGAAGGTGGACCTGACCACCGAGCCCGAGGTGGACCCGGTCGTCGCCCACGCCCTGCGCCAGTTCCTGCGCGAGAGCCGCGTCGACATGGGCGAGCTCGCCGCCGCGGCCGGGATCGGCCGGGCCACCCTCTACCGGCGCTTCGGCGACCGCGACCGCGTGCTCGGCGAGGTGCTGTGGGCCATCACGCACCGGGCGTGGGCGCGCCTGTGGCGGGCCAGCCGGCGCCGCGGCGTGGACCGCGTGGTCGCGGTGCTGGACCAGGCGATGCGCGACACCGTCGCCTCACCGGCCCTGCGCGCCCTGCTCGAACGCGACCCCGAGACCGCGCTGCGGGTGCTGACCTCCCGGCAGGGCGTCGTGCAGCACCGCCTCGTCTCCGGGCTGGCGGACCTCATCGGCGCCGCGAAAGCCGGTGGCCCGGACGACATCCCGGCGGCCAAGCTGGCCTACGCCGTCGTGCGGCTCGCCGAGTCGTTCTGCTACTCCGACGTCATCACCGGCGCCCCGCCGGACATCGACGCCGCCACCGACATCATCCGCAAGCTCCTCGCCTGACGGCCCGGACGCGGCCCCGGCGGGCGGTGGCGGGATGATGCCCGGCATGACGCACGCCGACCTCTTCGGCACGAGCCGCGCGCGGTACCTCGGGCCGCTGGACGGGGACGGGGTCCTCTGCGTCGGCAACGCCGCCGAGTGCGACCACTACACCGAGGACGGCGCCGTCCGCGTCCCGTGGGGGCGCAAGCCGCGGCCCGAGGACCTGGCGCGCGTGCGCAGCCTCGCCCTGTGCCCGACGGAGGCCCAGTTGCGCAAGGCGGTGCTGCCCGCCTACCTGCCGGACCTCGTGAACCTGGAGTCGCTGACGCTGCCCGCGCCGCTCGTCACGCACCTGACGTCGCCGGCGCTGCGGTCGCTCGTGATCGGCAACGCCGGCGGGGAGGTCCCGGCCGCCCCGCTCGCCGGCACCGCGGTTCCCGCCCTGCGGGCGCTGATGTGGGTCACGTCGTACACCACGCCGCGACTGTCCCAAGTGGTCGATCCGCTCCCGCCGCTCGAGTTCCTCCGCACCCCGGTGTCCGGGGACGCGGCGGTGCTGCGCCGGCTGGAGGAACTGCCGTCGCTGCGGCACCTGGAACTGGAACACCTGCGCAACGCCGACGTCGTGGACCACCTGGCGGCACCGCTGCGGGTGCTGGAGATCAGCGGCACCGGGCGCGACTTCCCCCTCGCCCGGATCGCCGCGATCCCCACACTGCACTCCTTGCGCCTCAACGGAATTCGCGCCGAGATCGACTGCACGGTGTTCACGGCGCTGCCCGGCCTGGCCCAGCTGACCGTCCTCAACTCGAAGCGGATCACGAACGTCGGCGCGCTGCTCGACTGCCCGAGCCTGACAGACCTAGTGGTCGTCGACTGCGGCAACCCGTTCGGCGCGGACGACAGGGCGCGCTTCCGGTCCCACGGCTTCGCCAGGCTGGGCATCGACCACGCGTGACCGGACCGGTCAGTGCCGGCGCGGCAGCGCGTTGGTCGCCACCAGGCCGAAGGTCGTGCTCGGCCCGACCCGTTCGCCGATCCACTGCAGCGGACCGGCCTGCGTCGACCAGTAGCGGTCGACGCGCACCGAGGAGAACCGCGGGATCAGCAACGCCTCCAGCGCCCGTTCGTCCACGCCGTCGCGCACGACGTGGTACTCCACCATGTCCCCCGGTTTCGTCTCGTCGTAGGCGCCCCGGACGCGGCGCACGAACGACGCGAGCCCGCGACCCAGCCCCGGCCGGCCCAGCCGCCAGGTGAAGTACGCGCCGCGGTCCACCAGCACGGAGGCGCGGGTGCGGCGCGGGTACCACAACGGGTCCTGGTAGCTCACGAACGCGCCACCGGGGGCGATCTGCGACGTGTACTGGCGCACCGTGCCCAGGTAGTCGGGGATGTGGTGCAGCACCGACAGGCACAGCACCACGTCGAACGTGCCGAGCGAGGTCGCGACCGCGCCGTCCGGGTCGTGCCGCACGTGGACGGAGTCGTTGTGCCGGAACCGGTCGGTGAGCTCGATGGCGCTGTCCTGGCTCATCTCGGTGATCCACACCTCCGCGCCGAGGGCGGCCACGTGGTCGGTGAACGCGCCGTGCCCGGCCCCGACCTCCAGGACGCGGCAGTGCCCCCAGCGGTCGAGCACCTCGCGCACGACGTCGCGGCAGACCTCCACGACCCGGTGGTTCAGCGCGCGGTGCCGCAGGTGCGGCGATCCGGCCGTGTAGTCGAATCCGTTCCGGTAGGCCACACTCTGGTGACGTGCGACCTGTTCGGCGATGATCGTCATGGGTTTCCTTCCTCCTGTGCGGTCGTCCGAGAGTGAAGTCCGAAAGGGACAGATGTCATCGACCTTCCGCACCACGTGGGCCGCCGACGTCACCGCGGCGAACGGCGCTCCCACCCGCTCGCCCGTCCGCGTCCTCTGGTTGCTGCTGAGCCGTCCCGGGGTGCTCGCCGTGCTGCTGCTGCGGCTGCAGCAGGTGCTGCACGCGCGCCCCGCGCTGCGGCCCGCCGCCCACCTGGTGCGCTCGTTCGCGCACTTCGCGACCGGGGCCGACTTCGTCCCCGGTTGCCGGGTCGGTCCCGGCCTGCGGCTGGAGCACCCCGGCGGGGTCGTCTTCGGGGCGGGCGCGGTGCTCGGCCGGGACGGGTTCGTCTGCCAGCGCGTCACGCTCGGCGAACGCCTCGGCCGCCGGGACGGCCACGACTACCCGGTGGTCGGCGACGGCGTGTTCATCGGCGCCGGGGCGACCGTCCTCGGTGGAGTGACGATCGGCGACCACGCCACGATCGGTGCCGGAGCCGTGGTGACGGGCGACGTCCCCGCCGGTGCGACGGCGGTCGGCATCCCCGCGCGCACGACGTCCCCGGTCGCGCAGGTCGATCACGCGGCTCCCCCGGCGGCGGCGAAGAACGTGTTGTAGGGCAGCACTCCCGGGACGGCGAGACCGCGGTACCCGTGCGGCGCCACGGCTTCCCGCACGGCGGCCGCGGACTCGGCGGTCGGCGTCTCCACCATCAGCAGCGGGCGGTCGCGCCGCAGCACCTCCTCCGCGCCCGCGAGCACGTCGGTCTCGGCGCCCTCCACGTCGACCTTCATCGCGTCGACCCGGGGCGCTCCCGCCCGGTGCCACTGCTCGTCGACCGTCGTCACCTCGCAGGTGTGCACCGGTGCGCGGCCCGGCGCGCTCTCCGGCCCGTGCAGCCGGTGGGCGAACGCGTCGTCGCCGGTGAGCACGAACCGGGCGGAGCCGGTCGCCCGCCCGGCCGCCGCCCTGATGACCCGCACGTTCGCGCACCGGGCCCGGCGCACGTTGTCCGCGAGGCGGTCCGCGGTGCCGGGCAGCGGTTCGAAGGCCCACACCTGCGCGCGCGGCCGGTGGACGGCCAGCATCAGCGTGAACCAGCCGATGTTGGCCCCGACGTCGAGGAACACCCCGCCGGGACCGGTGGCGCGGGCCAGGACCTCGACCTCGCGGTGCTCGTACCCGGCCGCGATCAGCGACGCCCTGGCCATCGCGCCGCCGGGGTCGAGCTCGATCGCCACCCCCGGCGCCAGCTCGGCCGTGACGGCGGGCAGCGACCGGGCGGGCAGCAGCACGTCGAGCGCCTTCAGCACGGGCATCCGCAGGTTCCCGCGGGTCACCGACACGTGCAGGGAGGCCAGCGCCAGCGTGGCGCGCGACCGCCACCGCGGCGCGGGCGCGCCGTCCCCGAGGTGCAGGCGCGGCCTCGGCAGTGCGCTCACGGCTCCACCCGGCCCCGCCGCACGAAGATCCCGTCGCACTGCAGCATCTGGCCGGTGCGCCCGTCGCGGAAACCGGGTTCGATCGACCACAGGTCGAAGCCCCTGCCGGACAGCATCTCCACCAGCTCGCCCATCAGCAGCTGGCCGGTGTAGAGCGGGATCAGCGACAGTTCGAGCTGCACCGCGGCGATGCGGCCGAGCGAGCGGCTCGCGCCGGCCAGCACCTCGCCCTCGTAGCCCTGCACGTCGATCTTGAGCAGCGTCGAGGGCGCCGTCACGTCGTCGAGCAGGTCGTCCACGGTCGTCATCGGCGCCTCCTCCGCGCCGACGTACACGGACTCGGGCGCCGCCTCGGCGTGGCTGGGCAGCATGTCCAGCACCGACGACGAGTACGAGTTCCCCGCGACGTGCACGGTGATCGTGCCGCGCTGGCGGCCCAATGCCGCGCGCACGACGTGCCAGCGCGGGTCCGTCCTGGCCGCCGCGCGCAACCTCCCGCACGGCTCGGCGAGCGGTTCGCACGAGATGATCCGGCCCCGGTAGCCACCGGAGCGGATCAGCCTCGCGTACTGGCCGGAGTTCGCCCCGACGTCCAGCACCGTCTGCACGCCCGCCCGCTCGCACAGCCGGGCGAGCCGGTGGGCGAACGGGTCGCGGGTGACCTCGAAGCCCGCCCGTGCGGCGGTCCTCTTGACGGCGGTGCGGACGAAGCCGGGCAAGAGCTGGCCCGTGGATATCGGCATTACGGCTCCACGTCCTTCGATGCGGCGAAAAACGTTCTGCGGCAGGGACTGCGGTGTCGAGTGTGGACACAATGGACGGCGTGCCGCACTCCGGAGCCCCGTCGCAGACCCGTTCAGGTGGAAACCACGCGGGGTTGCTCGGCGCTGTGGTACGGCTGGGCGGCGGGCAGCTCTGCGCGCAGGCCCTCACCGGTGTGCAGCTCGTCCTGCTGGCCCGCACCGCCTCCGCGGCCGGCTTCGGCGCCGCCGCCCTGTGGTACGGGTTGGCCTCGATGCTCGTGCCGCTGGTCGACCTCGGCGCCTGCACGCGCCTGCTGCGCGACGGCGGCCGGCGGGGCGCCGCACCGGCCGGTGTGGTCCGGATGTTGTTGCTGCGCAAGACCGCGCTGCTCGCCGGGGTGTTCCTCGTGGCGGGGACTGCGCTGGCGCTGGCCGGGCTGCCACCGCTGCTGCTCGCGCTCGCCGGCGCGTACGGCCTGCTGCGCGCGGCCCTGCTGGTCGTGCAGGCCCGCTGGCAGCTGCGGGGCCGGGCGGGGTTCGCGGCGGTGCTGGTGGTGTGCGAACGTCTCGCCGCCCTGCTCGCGGGAACCGGTCTGCTCCTCGTTCCCGGGCTGCCCGCGGCCGCCGCCCTGCTGGGCGGGCTGGTGTGCGGGAGCGCGGTGGCGCTGGCCTGTTCCGGAACCCTCGGCGACGCCGAGCTCCGCCAGCCGCCGGCGCGCGCCCCGCTGGGGTACGGGATCCGGTTCGCGGGTGCCGCGGTGGCGGGCAACCTCGTGCTGCTGGACACCGCGGTCGTGACGGTGGTGGCGGGGGTGGAGCAGGCCGGGCTGTACTCGCTCGGCGCGCGGTTGCTCGGCCCGCTGCTGGTCCTGGTCTCCGCGGCGGGCACGGCGGTCCTGCCCGCGCTCGCGGCGGGCGCGCGGGGCGCGACCCGGTTGCTGGTGCTGGCGGGCACGGTCTCCGCGGCACTGGTGGCGCTCCTGGCCGTGTGCGCGCCGTGGTTCGTGCCGCTGGTCGCCGGGTCACGCTTCACCGGCGCGGTCCCCGCCCTCCGGTGGTACCTGGTCGCGACGCTCGTCGTCGTGGTGGCCCAGCTGCTGGTGCTGGCCGCTCAGGCACGCGGTGACGAGACCGCGATGAGCGTGCTGCTGCCCGCCGGGGCGGCGCTGGGCCTGTGCGGACTCGGGATCGGCGGCTGGCTCGGCGGCGCCGTCGGCGCGGCCCAGGGCCACGCGGTCGCGTGCGTCCTCGTCACCGCGGCCATCGCCGCCCGCTACCGCGGTCAGCGCCAGCGCGAGGGCGAGCGCGATGTGCCCGCGCGTGGTGTCGCCCAGCGGTGAGAACAGCACGTGCCACCCCGCCATCACGAGCACGAACAGCTCCGCGATGCCGCCGCGGCGCCACGCCCGGACGATCCCGCCGCCGAGCAGCGCCATCGCCAGCAGCCAGAACGGGAGCGCCGCCAGCCCGGCCGTCGCCCAGGAGCCCAGCACGACCGAGTGCAGGTACAGCGTCGCGGGGCGGACGAACGTGAGGAAGTCGTACACCTCCAGCGGGTAGTCGTGCTCCCGCAGCCAGGTCACCGCCTCCGCCTTCGTCTCCGCGGGGACGACGGCGCCGGGCCCCCAGCCGACCACGGGCCGTTCGGCCACGGCGGCGAGCAGGAACACGAAGTCCTTGCGGCCGCCGACGATCAGCCCGAGGTCGCCGTCCTGGAACCCGATCTTGATCTGCTGGTCCGCGCCGAGCGCCCCGCTGGTCGCGAGGGACGTGTAGGCGTGCTGGAGCACGAGCGCGCCGGCCACCACCGCCGCGGCCAGCAGCGCGGCCCGCACCCGGCCGGGCCGCCGCCACGACAGCGGCGCGAACAGGGTGCCCAGCAACGCGACGAACGTGACCAGGGCGAGGACGCGCGAGCCGACCGCGAGGTGCCCGGCCGTGAGCACGAGCAGCAGCAGGGGAAGCGCGTGGCGGCGCGTGTGCGGGGAGAAGCGCTCCGCCGCCAGCAGGACCAGCAGCGTGACCGCCTGTCCCCCGCCGAACTTCCACAGGTCGAGCCCCGCCGCGGACGGCGGCGTGACGAACAGCCCCACCAGCTGGCCCCACGCGAACCCCACGAGCACCGCGCGCCGCGGCCGGGCCCGGTCCGCCTGGCCGCGCGTGAGCACCGAGCAGAGCAGCCCGGCGGTGACCACCAGCGCGATCACCGCGGCGAAGGCGCGCACCGCCGACGGGAGCGGGCCGGGGTGCAGGACCTGGCTGACCGCCAGCCCCGCGAACCAGCACCCCGCCGTGACGGCCAGCGCCGTCCCCCGGCGGCAGCGCGCCAGCGCGAGCAGGCAGGGCGGCGCCAGCAGCACGGCGGCGGCCTCCGTCAGCGAGACGCGCCCGCCCAGCGGCAGGAACACCCAGAGCCCCGCACCGGCCCCGAGAGCGCCGAGCAGCCCGCTCCGGGCATCGCTCACCGGCCGATCCACGTCTTCGTGCGGTGGAAGTACGCCCCGTCGATCTCCCGGATCGGTTTCGCCGGGACGCCGCCGAACAACGTGTTGCGGCGGTAGGACTGCCCGATCGCGGTGACGCTGCCGGCGGCGAGCACGGCCCGCGGCTCGAGCACGCACCCCGCCATCAGCAGGCAGTTGGTGCTGAGGAACGCGTGCTCGGCCAGGACCGCCGGTGCCGTCGTCTGCTTGCCGGTCTCGAGGTCGACGGTGTGCGTCAGCACCGTGCAGCGCACCCCGGCGATCGAGGCGAAGCGGCCCAGCCGGAGCCCGCCGGACGCGTCGACGTAGTGCCTGCTGGTCATCACGGCGTGGTCGTCCAGGCGCACCACGCCGTCGAGACCGCCGCCGTCGCGCAGCGAGGGAGCGGTGGAGAACCAGTTGAACTGGCCGATGATGACGTCCGCGCCGATCTCCAGCGACCGCAGTCCCCGGAACACGTTGCCGTGCCCCACCACGGAACCCGCACCGACGCGCACGGCGGTGCCGCCGACGACGAGGCACAGGCCGATCCGGGCCGTCGGCGCGATGTCGTGGCCCAGCAACCGGAGCACCCGGTTCTTGAGGCGTCCCGGCGGCAACAGCCAGCACGCGGTCCGCACCAGGTCACGCACTCGGTTCGGCACGGGCGGTCCACCTTTCGCGAAAACGGGTGTACGTGGCGCCGAAGCGCAGCCGGGCCGTCGCGACGCCGGCGGCGTGCCACGCGGTCCCGGCGACGGCGCGGACGACGTCGAGCTCGGTGCGGCGGCCGCGCCACCGCACGACGGCGCCCTCGGTGAAGAACCGGCGGCCGAGACCGCCGGACTTGCTGGCGTCGTGGTAGCGCAGCGCCCCGAGCGGGCGGTGGACGACGGCCTGCGCCGTGTCCGCGAGCCTGAGCATCAGGTCGAAGTCCATCACGTAGTGCAGGTCCCGCGAGTAGCCGCGCAGGAGCAGCATGAGGTCGCGGCGCACGAGCATCGCGCCGGAGAACGCGTAGCAGCCCTGCACCAGCAGGCGGCCGCGGTCCAGTGCCCTGGCCGGGCTCTCGCGGACGACCTCTCCCCCGCCGTCGACCAGCCGCCAGCCTCCGACGACGACGTCGGGTGGCCGCGGCCCGCGTCCTATCTCCGCGCGCGCGAGGTCGAACGCGCCGGGCAGCACGAGGTCGTCGGCGTTGACCCACCACACGTAGTCGCCGCGAGCGCGTTTCAGCGCGCGGTTGAGCGCATCGGACTGCCCGCCGTCCTTCTCGTGCACCACCAGCATGTTCGGCGTCCGCGCGGCGTAGGAGTCGAGGACCTCGGCCGAGCCGTCGGTGGACAACGCGTCCTGCACGATCAGCTCGTCCTGCGGCCCGAGCTGGCCCACCAGGCTGTCCAGGCAGGGACGCAGGTACGGCCCCGCGTCGAGGCAGGGCATCAGCACGCTCACCCCTACCACTGCGCGAACACCCCCTCGACGAGCCGCTGGTAGGTGCTGCTGATGCGCTCGGCGTCGAGCGCGTGCCTCGCCCAGTCCTGGCCCGCCTGCGCGATCTTCTCCCGCAGCCGTTCGTCGGTGAGCAACGCGCGCAGCGCCATGGCCGCGACCGCCGGTTGCCGGCGGGTGACCACCGCGCCTCCCGCGGCCTCGAGCTCGTCGCCGAGGTAGACCTCGTCGCTCAGCAGCACCGCGCAGCCGGCGGAGAGCGCCTCCGCGGTGGCGACGCTGAAGTTCTCGTTGTCGCTCAGGAGGGCGAACACGTCGGCCGCCGCGAGCAGGTCCCGCCGCCGCCTCGGCTCGACCCAGCCGGTGAAGACCACCCGGCCCGGGCCCGTGCGCGCCGAGGCCACCGCGCGCAGCGCCCGGTCCAGCCGGGGATCGCCGACGCCCGCCACGACCAGCGTGTCGTCCGGCCCCGCGGCGAGGTCGAACGCCTCCATCAGCAGCGGCAGCCCCTTCTTGCGGTCGATGCGGCCCACGAACAGGACCACCCGTCCCGCCTGGGGAAGGCCGCACGCACGTCTCGCCCGCTCCCGCGACCCGCTGCCCGCGGCCGGGACCGGCGCCGGCAGGGGCAGCGGCAGCACCTCCCGCCGGGTGCCCGCGCCGAAGTCCTCCAAGCGGTCCGCCTCCCGCTGGGTGGTGCACACGACCGCGGAGGCGCCGGCGATGCTCTCCCTCCACAGTGGAGCGAGCCGGCGCTTGGCCCACCCGTGCTCGCGGAGGTCGTAGGGGTCGAGGCTGCCGTGCGGCCAGAGCACGTACGGCACGGCGTAGCGGCGCGCGGTCCGGCCGCACAGGTGAGCTGTGAGGTCGAAGACGCCGTGCACGACGACGAGGTCGTGCTGGGGCACGAGACGGGCCAGCGTCGACCGGAGCCGGCCAGAACCGTGGAAGCGCCCGGAGAACCGGCCCGGCGGCAGCAGCTCGACGTCGAAGCACGACGACAGCTCACCCAGCAGCCGGTCGCCCTCCTCCGGCCGGCGCAGGCTGACCAGCGTGGCGTCGTGGCCCAGCCTGCTCTCGAGGTGGCCGAGAGCCCCGACCGCGGCGGACACGCCTCCGTAGCGGTCGCCGACGCTCGCGACCGCGTGCAGCACCCGCAGCATCAGTGCCGCACGATCTGCGCGTCGGCCTGCGCGCCCGACCGCGGCTGGGGCGTGCGGGTGCCGGCGCGGCCGTGCCGGCCGACGTCGCGCAGGTCCGCCTCGATCATGATGCGGGCGAGCTCCTCGCCGTGCGTGCGCGCCTTCCAGCCGAGCTTCGCCGCCGCCTTGCGGCTGTCGCCGATCAGCGCGTTCACCTCGACCGGGCGCAGGTACCGGTCGTCGAAGCGCACGTGGTCGCGCCAGTCGAGCCCGACCGCCTCGAAGGCGTAACCCAGGAAGTCCCTGACGCTGCAGGAGGTTCCGGTCGCCACGACGAAGTCCTCGGGTTCGTCCTGCTGCATCATCAGCCACATCGCCTCGACGTACTCGGGGGCGTAGCCCCAGTCCCGCACGGCGTCGAGGTTGCCGAGGTACAGGTGCTGCTGCTCGCCCGCCCTGATCCGCGCGGCGGCCCTGGTGATCTTGCGGGTCACGAAGGTCTCACCCCGCCGGGGGCTTTCGTGGTTGAACAGGATTCCGTTGACCGCGAACATCCCGTAACCCTCGCGGTAGTTGCGGGTCACCCAGTAGGCATACGTCTTGGCCGCGGCATAGGGCGACTGCGGGCGAAACGGAGATTCCTCGTTCTGCGGCGGCGGGGTGCCGCCGAACATTTCCGAACTCGACGCCTGGTAGAAACGGCAAGGCAAGTCAACCATTCGGATGGTTTCCAGCAACCGCACCGTGCCGAGGCCCGTCGTGTCGCCGGTGAACACCGGTTCGTCGAAGCTGACCCGGACGTGGCTCTGCGCCGCCAGGTGGTACAGCTCGTCGGGCGCGATGCTCGACAGCAGGTTGGCGAGCCGGCACCCGTCCGTGAGGTCCCCGTAGTGCAGCGTGAGCTGCCCGGGCTCGGCCACCGGATCGCGGTAGAGGTGGTCGATCCGCTGCGTCCCGAACGAGCTCGACCTGCGGATGATTCCGTGGACTTCGTATCCTTTGGCGAGCAGCAGTTCGGTGAGGTAGCTTCCGTCCTGCCCGGAGATTCCGGTGATCAGGGCTGTTTTCATCGCGGTCTCCCGGAATGTTCGGCGGACGCGTGGTGATCACTTGCTCAGTCGCCCCGACATCATCGACAGACTCCTCGACACCCGGCGACCAGGCGCCGACAAGTTCACACCAAAGACTTATTTTTCGAATGCCGGAGAGGAAGCCGAATGCACGGACCGTTGAACACCGACGCCCCCGTCTACGTCGCCGGCCACACCGGACTGGTGGGGTCGGCCTGCGTGCGTCTGTTGCGGCGCAGGGGGTTCACCCGGTTGGTCACGGCCTCGTCGGCGGAGCTCGACCTGCGCGACCACGACGCCGCGGAGCGGTTCCTGCGCCGGCACCGGCCCGAGGTGGTGGTCGTCGCGGCCGCCAGGGTCGGCGGCATCGCGGCCAACAGCGCCGCGCCGGCCGACTTCCTCAGCGACAACCTCCGGATCCAGCTGTCCATCATGGACGCGGCCCGCGCGCTGCGCGTGCCACGACTGCTGTTCCTGGGTTCCTCGTGCATCTACCCGCGCGACTGTCCACAACCGATCCACGAGTCCGCGCTGCTGACCGGCCCGCTCGAGAAGACCAACGAGGCCTACGCGATCGCCAAGATCGCGGGCGTCACGCAGGTGCGCTCTGTCCGCACGCAGGACGGGCTGCCGTGGATCTCGGCCATGCCCACCAACCTCTACGGGCCCGGCGACGGCTTCGACCCGGAGCGCTCGCACGTGCTGGCCGCGCTGCTGCGCCGATTCGACGAGGCCGTGCGCGAGGGCGCGGGCAGCGTGACGGTCTGGGGCACCGGCACGCCCCGCCGGGAGTTCCTCCACGTCGACGACCTCGCCGAGGCCTGCCTGGTCCTGCTCGAGCGCTACGACGGCGACGCCCCGGTCAACATCGGCACCGGCGTGGACCTGACCATCGCCGAGCTCGCGGAGCTGGTCGCCACCACCGTCGGCTTCCAGGGCCGCATCCGGTTCGACCCGGGCAGGCCGGACGGGACGCCGCGCAAGGTCCTCGACACCGGCACGATCCGCTCGCTCGGCTGGTCGCCCCGGACCACCCTCGCCGAGGGGCTGCGCACCACCTACGACTGGTACCGCACGGCCCAGGAGGTGCGGGTCTGATGAAGGTCGTCGTGGTGGGACTCAACTACGAACCCGAACACGCCGGGATCGCCCCGTACACCACCGGCACCGCGCGGGCGCTGGCCGAGGCCGGGCACGACGTGCACGTGGTCACCGGGTTCCCGTACTACCCGCAGTGGCGCACCGCGGACGACTATCGCGGGGTGAGGGCCGGTCTGGCGCGCAGACTCAGGGACGGCGACGTCCGCCTCACCCGGTTGCGGCACTACGTCCCGTCCAGCTCGACCGGGATCGGCCGGATCGCGCACGAGGCCTCGTTCGCCGTGCACGCCTGGCTGCGCACCCGCGGCCGCGAGTTCCGCGACGCCGACGTGGTGATCGGCGTGAGCCCGTCGCTGCTCTCGCTCGTGGCCGCCCGCGCCCTCGCCACCCGCACGCGCGCCGCGTTCGGCGTGGTCGTGCAGGACCTCTACGCCTCGGCCAGCGACGAGGTGGGGGCGCTGGGCGGCCGCGGCGGTTCCCAGATCGCCCGGCTGGAGGCCGGCCTGCTGCGGTCGGCGGACGGGGTCGTCACGATCCACGAGAGGTTCGGGGAGGTGCTGCGCCGCAGGCACGGGGTCTCCCCCGACCGGATCACGATCATCCGGAACTGGACGCACATCCCGTTGTCCTGGGCCCCGGTGCCGGCGCCCTGGCCGTCCGGCACGGGCACCGTCGTGCTGCACGCCGGGAACATGGGCGCGAAGCAGGAGCTCGGCACGGTCGTCGACGCCGCCCGCCTCGCCGACCGCCGCGGTGACGACGTGCGGTTCGTGCTGGTGGGCGACGGCGCCCGGTGCGCGGAACTGCGCCGCCAGGCCGAGGGCGTGCGCCGGATCAGCGTGCTGCCCCCGGTGCCCGACGCCGAGTTCGCCGGGGTGCTGGCCGCGGCCGACGTGCTCCTGGTGAACGAACGGCCCGGCCTGCGCTCGGTCTGCGTGCCGAGCAAGCTGACGTCGTACTTCGCGGCGGGCCGGCCGGTGCTCGCCGCGACCGAGGAGGACAGCCCCGCCAGTGCGGAGCTCTCCGCCGCGGGCGCCGGGGTCCGCGTGCCACCGGGCGATCCCGCCGCGCTCCTGGACGCGGCGCTGCGGCTGGGCGACGACTCGTCGCTGTGCGAACGCCTGGGGCGCAACGGCCGCGACTACGCCCTGACGGCGCTGTGCAAGCAGCAGGCCGGTGACCGGTACCGCGCCTGGGTCGCCGAGCTGGCCGGGCGGGGCGGCCGATGAGCGCGTCGCAGTCCGTGCTGGTCCTGTGCACCGCCAACGTGTTCCGCTCGCCGCTCGCCTCCCACCTGCTCGCCGCCGCCGCGGGCGGCGGACTGGAGTTCTCCAGCGCCGGCTTGCGGGCGCGCGACGGCGACCCGGCCGCCGAGGCGGTGCGGGACCTGCTGGCGGAGAAGGGGATCGACGTGTCCGGCTTCCGGTCCCGCCGGGTGACGGCCGAGCTGCTCGCCGGCGCGGGCACGGTGATCGCGATGACGCGGGCCGAGCTGTCCGACGCGTTGCGGCTCTGCCCGCGCGCCCTGTCGTACGCGGTCACCCTGGGCGAGCTCGCGGCCGCGGCGCAGCACCGGGGACCTGCGCCGTGGCGCGTCCTGGTGGCCACGGCGATCGAACGCCGCGGCACGACGCAGGTCGAGGACGTGCTCGACCCCAGCGCGGCCGGGCAGAAGGCCGCCGCGGACGTCGCCGCCCGGATCGTCGAGCTCGCGGAGTCCGTCGGCAGCAGTGCCGCGGCCGGACTCGTCGGGGAGCGGCCGTGAAGCCCGCCGCCGTGGTGGTCGCGGTGCTGCTGCTGGCCGGCACCTGCTCGCTGCTGTTCGCCGTGGCCCTCGGCCTGGTGCACCACCCCCTGTGGTGGTGGTCGGGGCTCGGCGGCCTCGCGCTGGGCAGCGGGATCGTCGCGGTCGTGCGGGCGCGGCGCAGCGTGCCGGGCCGGGTCGCCGACCTCGTCCTGCCGACGACGCCGCTGCCGAGGGCGGCCGGTGATCAGGACGGGGAGATGGTCGGCGGCAACGGCATCGGCTTGCCCGAGCGCACCGCCTCGGCCACCGCGGCGAGGCGGCCGCGGTCGAGCTCGAGGTACGCCTGACCGTCGGCCGAGGTGCCGGAACCCGCGACGGGCGCGGTGTGGAACGAGACCGAACCGGACGGCAGGGTGGCGATGTCGAAGAACAGGTCGAGAATCGTGTCGTCGTCGAGGCCGGAGTCGGTGCTCACGTCCCGGCGCACCACCGAGAGCACCTTCTCCCGCAAGGCGCCGTCCGTCAGCGCCCGCGCGGCGATCTGCCTGACCACGGCGGACAGCAGGACGTGCTGCCGGGTGATCCGGTCGATGTCCCCGCCGGGCAGCCCGTACCGCTGCCGCACGAAGGTGAGCGCGCGGTCGCCCTGCAGCACCAGCCGGCCCGCCGCGAAGGTGGTGCGGGTCAACGGGTCCGTCGACTCGGCGGGGTTGTCGACGACGACGCCGCCGAGCGCGGTCGTGAGGTCGCGCACCGCGGCGAAGTCGACCACGACGACGTGGTCGATCCGGATCCCGGTCACCTCCTCGACGGTCCGGATCGCGAGCGGCACACCGCCGTACGCCAGCGAGGCGTTCACCTTCGCCATGCCGAACCCCGCGACGTCCACCCAGGAGTCGCGGGGAACGGACAGGACCTCGGCCCGGTCGCGGCCCTGCGGCAGGTGGGCGATCAGGATCGTGTCCGCCCGCTGCCCGGTCACCCCGCCGCCGGCGTCCGGGCCGAGCCGGACGTCGCTTCCCAGCAGCAGCACCGTTTTCGGGGGCGGGGCGGCCACGGTGATGTGCACGGCCTCGGGCCGCTGCCCCAGATCGGCGAACACGTCGCCCGGGATGTGCGTGACGCTCGCCGCCACCTCCTGGCGCAGGAACCAGCCGTACCCGTTCGTCACGAAGGTGGCGACGGTGGCCGCCACGACCAGCACTCTTCCCGCCAGGACAAGACGACGGCGTCCGGTGAAGCCACTCATGAGTTGACCTTGACCAGCGGTCCGCGCGGCTGTCAACCGGACCACCCCATCAGGTGACGCCGGACGTCCCGGCGAGAACGAGGAACCGGCGATGAGCGAACGTCCTTGGTGGACAACGTACCGGCAGCTCCTGCTCGGCTCGGACGCGTTCGTGGTGCTGTGGGCGGTGGTGCTCGTCCCGGTCACCACGTCGGGTCAGGCGCCCTGGCGGGAGGCCACGACCGCGGCGGTGTTCGCGTCGGCGTGGTTCGCGGCCCTCACCGCGTTCGGCTCCCGCGCACCGGCCGTGCTGGGCGACGGTCACGAGGAGTACCGGCGGGTGCTGGCGGCGTCCACGACGTTCTGGGGACTCGCCGCGATCGCCGCGTACGTGCTGCGCGACGCGGAAGTGCGCGGGTACCTGCTGGCCGCGTTCCCCACGGGCCTGGCCGCGCTGGTCCTGTCGAGGTGGTTGTGGCGCCAGTGGGTGCACGCCCACCGCTGGTCCGGCCGGATGTCGTCGCGGGTGCTGCTGGTGGGCGACCCGGACCGCTTCCCGCAGCTCGCGGACCAGCTGGACACCGTTCCCTGCGCGGGTTTCCGCGTGGTGGGCACGTGGTCCGGTGAGGACGGCGGACCGGCGGCGGACTCCGCGCGGTCGGCCCTGCGCTCGGCGCGGCGGCTGGGCGCCGACACCATCGCGGTGACCGGCGACCAGGCCGCCGGGACCGATCTCCTGCGGCACCTGAGCTGGCTGCTCGAGGGGACGGGGACCCAGCTCGTCGTGGTGCCCGCGGCGATGGCGGTGGCGGAGCCGCGCATCCACGCCCGGCCCGTCGCGGGACTTCCGGTGCTGGTGATCGAGGCGCCGCGGTTCACCGGCATCGCCCGGTTCGTCAAACGGGTCGTCGACGTGAGCGCCTCGGCGACCGCGCTCGTCCTGCTGAGCCCGGTGGTGCTGGCCCTCGCCGTGGCGATCAAAGTGGACAGTGCGGGACCGGTGCTCTACCGCCAGACCCGGTCCGGCCGCCACGGCAGGGAGTTCCAGGTGTGGAAGTTCCGGACCATGACGCCGGGAGCCGACCGGCTCCAGCACGAGCTGGCCGCGACCAACGAGGCCGGCGGCCCGCTGTTCAAGATGCGCGCCGATCCGCGGGTCACCCGGCTGGGCCGGCACCTGCGCCGCTGGTCGCTCGACGAGCTGCCGCAGCTCGTCAACGTCCTGATGGGACAGATGAGCCTCGTCGGCCCGCGCCCGCCGCTGCCGAGCGAGCTGCGGCGCTACGACCGCGACGTGCGGCGGCGGTTGCTGGTGAAGCCGGGCATGACCGGGCTGTGGCAGATCAGCGGCCGCTCGGACCTCACCTGGCACGCGGGCGTGGAGCTCGACCTGTACTACGTGGAGAACTGGTCGTTCACCCTGGACCTCATCGTGCTGTGGAAGACCGCGCGGGCGGTGCTCAGCTGCCGCGGCGCCTACTGACGGCTGGAGGCACGGGGAAGAACGCGCCGGCCGCGCCGCCACCCGGCGAACCGGCCGCGGCCGGTCGTGCCGACGTAGCGGTAGTAGCCGGGTTCCTGGCCGGACGGCGCGGGCGTCAGGTTCAGCACGGTGCCGACGACCCGCGCGCAGACGGTCTCCAGGGCGCGCACCGACCGCTCCAGCTGGTCGCGCGTCGTCCGGCCGATCGCCGTGATGAGCAGGACACCGGTGGCGCACCGGGCGAGCAGCGCGGCGTCGGTCACCGGCAGCAGCGGGGGCGAGTCGATGATCACGAGGTCGAACCGGGACTCGAGCTCCCCGATCAGCTTGCCGGTGGCGGGCGACCCGAGCAGCTCGCTGGGGTTGGGCGGCAGCTCGCCCGCGGTGAGCACGTGCAGCCCGCCGTCCCAGCACTGCAGGGCCTCGTCCAGCCCGATCCGCTCCAGCAGCACCGTCGTGAGGCCGACCGTGTCGACCAGGCCGAGGTAGTGCGCGATGCGCGGCTGGCGGAGGTCGGCGTCCACGACGACGACCTTCATGCCGCTGTCGACGAGCGTCAGCGCCAGGTTCACCGCGGTCGTGCTCTTGCCCTCCTCCGGCATCGACGAGGTGACCACGACGGAGCGGAGCTCGCCGACGGCCGACACGAACTGCAGGTTGGTGCGCAGCTTGCGGAACGCCTCCGCGCGCGAACTCTGCTGGCTGCGCAACAACGTCGGGTTCTGCGAGGCCTGCCGGTCGAACGGGATCTCGCCCAGCACCGCGCCGTTGATGCTGCGCGGCAGGTCTGCCTCACCGCGCACGCGGGTGTCGGCCGCGTTGCGCACGAGGGCGGCCGCGACCCCGAGCACGAGCCCGCCCAGCACCCCCGCCCCCAGCGCGAGCGGCACCGACGGGAACACCGGGGTCACGGGGACCGTCGCCCGCCGCACGAAGCTCACCGCGACCGGTGAGGTGTCCGAGGTCGCCGTCTCCAGCCGGGTGATGACCTGGATGAGCGAGTCGCCCACGGCCGTCGCGATCGCCGCCGCCCGGCCCGCGTCCTCGTCGCGCACGGCGATGTCGAGGAGCACGGTGTCCAGCGGCGCCGACACGACCACGCGCGCCGCCAGCTGGTCCGCGCTCTCGCCGAGCCCGAGCTTCTCGATCACCGGGTCGAGCACGCTCGGCGTCGTGACCACCTGGGCGTAGGTCTTGACCCGCTGCTGGCCGAAACTGCTGCCGGAGAACAGCTCCGCGGTCCCCTGCCCCTGTGTCGTGGACACGAAGAGCTGGCTGTTCGCCTGGTACAGCGGTGTCGTGACGCCGAGGAAGACGGCCGCGCCGAGGAGACCGAGGGCCAGGCCCGTCGCGATCAGCCTCCACCGCCGGCGCAGAACGCGAAGGTAGTCGACAGGCCCCACTCGTATTCCCTCCGCTCACCGGTGCCGTGCGCCGCACAGACCTGTCCCGTGAGTCCGTTCGGCAGGACTCACGGGACAGGGACTAGGCCTTGGACTCGCTCTTGCGCCGCTGCGGCATCGACGCGGGCCCGGGCGAGCGCGGTTTGCCCGCCACCCCGGCACGGCGCGGGCTCGGCGGCGCGATGTCGTCGACCGGAGACTCGCCCGGCTCGGCCCCGGCGGCGGCGTCCAGGTGGGGCGCCAGCGAGACGACGTTCTGCTCGCGCAGGTGGGACCCGGACTCCCGCAGGCTCCGGATGGTGGCCTCCACCCGCGCCAGGTCGGTGAAGATCGCCCGCGTGGCGGCGCGCAGCTCGGCCGCCTCCCCCTCCGCGTTCGCGACGATCCGCAACGCCTCCGTGCGCGCGGACCGCTCCGTGTCCTCCTTGAAGCGCTTCGCCTCGTCGCACAGTTCGGAGCACTCGCGCAGGGCGTCGTCGCGCAGTTCCGCGGCCTCGGCCTCGGCGAGCTTGAGCACCCGCTCGATCCGGGAGCCGATGCCCGCGGCCGCGCCCGGGACGTCCAGGTCGGCGTGCTCGGGGAGGTCTGCCACCCCGTCGCGCACCGCCTTCTCCAGCCGCGCGGCGCGTTCCTGGAGCGCTTGGACGTACTCGTCGACCTGCTGGCGGTCGTACCCGCGAAAGACGACGGCGAACCTGTCCTGCCCGCCGGCCGGTTCGACGTGGAAAACCCCGGAATCTTCCATGGTCGCAGTGTCATCGGCCCGATGCCCGTCGGCAATCCGGAAAGCGATCACCGACAATCGTTCGCACCATTGAGTGAATTCGATTCACGAGAGCCCCCGGCGGCGTGCACGCCCAGGTTTCGCACCGGCTTCACCGCGAGCGGTGCGAGCGCCGCCACGACGAAGAGCACACCGGCCCACAGGGCCACGGTCGCGCCTCCCCACACCGCCGCGGCGGGCCCGACCAGCAGCTGGCTGAGCGGGATGGCCGCGTAGGACAGGAGATCGTCGTGGGAGGCGACCCTGGACAACGCCTCGCGCGGCACGTGCCGCTGCAGCGACGTCTCCCACAAGATGCCCGAAACGGCGAACCCGAGGCCGGCCACGAAGGCGCACACCGCCGACCAGGTCGTGCCGAACCCGAGGCCGAGGGCGAGCAGGCCCGCCGCACCGGCGGCTCCCGCCACGGTGCCGACGCGCAGCGGGTGGCGCACGACCAGCCGCACGACGACCACGCTCATCACCAGCAGCCCGACCGCGCGCACGCCGAGCACGAGTCCCCAGGCCGCCTCCCCGTCGCGCTCCTTCGTCAGCGAAGGGCCGAGCACCAGCCACGGCCCGGTGTTGACGAGGTTGATCGCGCAGTACGAGAGCGCCATCGGCCACACCCAGGGAATCCGGCGGAACTCCACCCAGCCGGCACGCACGTCGGCGAGCAACCGGCGCCGCGCGGCCGGCACGACCGTCCTCGGCGGGAGCCGCGCGAGGAACGCCGCGGCGACGAGGAAGCTGAGCGCGTCGGCGGCGATCGCCCAGCCGGGGCCGGCCCCGGCCACCAGCAGTCCCGCCGCGGCCGGTCCGGCGATCTTCACGGCGTTGCGGGCGGAGGCCAGCACCGCGGTCGCCTTCTGCAGGTCGTCCTCGCGCACGAGTTCGGGGACGATGCCGCGCAACGCGGGCGAGGCGAACGCCTCGATCGCGCCCAGCACGAACGCGAGACCCGCGACGACCGCCGGCCGGTACTGCCCGGTGAGCAGCACCGCGGCGACGAGCCCCTGCACGACGCCGGCGCCGAGGTTGGTCACGACCAGCACCACGCGGCGCGACATCCGGTCGGCGACGGCGCCGCCCACGAGCAGCAGCGCGAGCTGGGGCACCATCTGCGCGGCCAGCACCACCCCGAGGTCGGTGAGGCGGCCGGACGCGTCCAGCACCGCGAAGGCGAGGGCGACCGGAGCCATGGAGCTGCCGAGCAGGGACACGGTGCGGCCGAGGAAGAACCCGCGGAACGGGGGCGTGAAGAGCACGCGGTGAGCGTGGTGGGCCGTGCGGGCCCGGCGCTAACCTTGCGCCGATTCTCGCAACGTCCGCCACCGGCGGACGAGCAGCCGTGGGGAGAACGGCCATGACCCTCGTCCGGCTCAGCCCGGCGGCGCTGTCCCGGAGCCGGTTCGCGGTCTCGCCGCTCACCGAGACGCTCGGCTCGCTCATGGCCCTCGATCGCGCCGGTCCCGGTCCGCAGCTCGCCCGCTGGCACGCCCGGCACCAGGACGCCTACCGGAAGTGGTTGCGGCGCAACGAGGTCGCCGCGGGACTCGTCCCGCTGGTGGCCGCGACGAAGTGGCTGCCCGACCTGGTGGCGCTGCCGCCCGCCGACGGGATGCGGACGACGATGGCGGACGAGCTCCGCGAGGTGGAGCGGTTCACCGACGACCAGGTGCGGGACACGATCACCCAGTCCGTCGCCGCGAGCTGGAAGCCGCAGGACACGGGCTGGCTCGCGCTCACCGGGCTCGCGGCGCGCGCGGCCGCCGTGCTCGAGGAGGGCTGGGAGCTGTTCGTGGCGCCGGACTGGCCCCGGCGCCGGGCCGTGCTCGAACGCGACATCATGTACCGCGCGGGTCTGCTGGCCGCGTACGGCTGGAAGCACGCCGTCGAGACGATGACCCGGAAGCCGACCTGGGTCGGGGAGAACGCCATCCGCTTCAGCGACCAGCACTGGCCGGACCGCGAGGTGGGCGACGAGGGCCTGGTGTTCGTGCCCCACACGGCCGGAGGAGGGCGGTGGCTGTGCGAGCGCGGTCCGCACTGCGCGCTGGTCTACCCGGCGCGCGGGGCGGGCGCCTCGGCCGGGGACCAGCCCGGCGACGCACTGTCCACTCTGCTCGGTCCGGGACGCGCGACGGTGGTGCGCGAGCTCGGCACGCCCGCCACCTCCAGCCAGCTCGCCCGGGTGCTGGGCGTGTCGCTGGGCACCGTGAGCGCGCACCTGGCGGTGCTGCGCCGGTCGGGCGTCGTCGCGCGGGCGAAGCTGGGGCGCACCGTCGTCTACCGGCTCACCGAACGCGGCGAGGAGCTCGTCGCACTGCTCGCCGATCCCCTGGCGGACGGCGAGGGCTGACCGTCCGACCAGTCCTGCCGGCCCAGCTCCTCCAGCAGGGCCAGTTCGGCCCGGCCCGGTGAGCGGCGCACGCCCGCGACCACCGGCTCCGAGAGACCGGGGCGCAGCGGCCGGGTCAGGTGCCCGGCACGGTCGGGGATCGCGGACGACGGCGCGATGGTGACGCCGAGGCCCTCCGCGACCAGCCGGACGGCGGTGGAGATCTGGGACGCCCGGCCCACCGTGCGCGGGGCGAGGCCGCGCTCGGCGAGCACGCGCGCCAGGTACTCGTCGAGCTTGCTGGTGCGGCGGTAGCGCACCCAGCCGTCGGACGCGAGGTGGTCGAGGAGCAGCGGCTCGTCGCGGCTCAGCAGCGGGTGGCCCTCGGGCAGCACGGCGACGTAGGACTCCCTGCCCAGCGGGTGGACGTCGAAGGTGCAGCCGGGCGGGACCTCGTGCACCAGGACCAGGTCGAGCGTGCCCTGGCGGGAGAGCCGTTCCATGTCCGCGGGGTCGGGCTCCTCGTGCAGCGTCACCTCCAGGTGGGGGTGGCGGCGGCGCAGCTCCCCCAGCGCACGGGGCAGCACGCGGGTGCCGAGTCCCAGGTAGACGGCGATGACGAGCTCGCCGGTCAGGTCGGCGTCGGCGGAGCGGGCGGCGGTGAGCGCGCGGCGGGAGGCGGTGGTGGCGATCTCCGCCTCCACGAGGAAGGCCCGGCCCGCCGCCGTCGGCAGCATGCCCTGCGGGGTCCGCGTGAACAGGCGGACGCCCACCTGCTTCTCCAGGGTGCCGATCTGCTGCGACAGCGACGGCTGCGCCAGGCCCAGCCGCTCGGCCGCCGCCGTGATGCTGCCCTCCTCGGCGACGGTCAGCGCGTACTCGTACTGCCTCAGGTTCATCCGGGGCCCGCCTCGCCACATAGAAATCGTCTATGCAAATCATAGCAATCAACTCTTTGCTTCTATATCGGCGTCCTGTGTACCTTCGGCTGCGAAAGCGACGGTCACTGCGGGAAAACGGAGAAACAATGCGTCTCGCCGACAAGGTCGCCCTGGTCACGGGCGGCGGAGCGGGCCTCGGTCTCGCGATTGCCGAGAGGTTCGCGGCCGAGGGTGCCCACGTCTACATCACGGGCCGCCGGAAGGACGTTCTCGACGACGCGGCGGCCTCGATCACCGGACGGGTCACGCCGGTCGTCGCGGACTCGACGTCGACGGAGGAGCTCGCCGCCCTGGCCGAGACCATCCGGACCGGCGGCGGGCGCCTCGACGTCCTCGTCGCCAACGCGGGCATGATCGAGCGGGCCGACTTCGGCGAGGTGTCCGAGGACCACTTCGACCGCACGTTCGGCATCAACGCCCGCGGCACGATGTTCACCGTCCAGGCACTGTTGCCGCTGGTGCCGGCCACCGGCTCGATCATCCTGGTCGGCTCGGTCCAGGGATTCAAGGGACTCACCGGGTCGACGACCTACAGCGCGGCGAAGGCGGCCGTGCGCTCCTACGCCCGCGTGTGGGCGGCCGAGTTCGGCGGGCGCGGCCCGCGGGTCAACGTGCTGACGCCGGGCCCGTTCGACACGGCCATCATCGACGGGCAGGCCGAGTACTTCGGGCAGGACCCGGCGGCGCTGCGCGCCCAGATGGCGACGCACGTCCCCCTGGGCCGCCTCGGCCGGCCGGAGGAACTCGCCGGCGCGGCGCTTTTCCTGGCCTCGGACGACAGCAGTTTCATGACCGGCGCGGAACTGTGCGTCGACGGCGGAATGGCACAGGTCTGAAATGCGGCGAAGAGGCCGTTCTGATCACGGGCGCGACCGCGAGCGTGGGGCGGTCCGCCCCTGACGCGGCTCATCCCAGTGCGATGGCCGCGATCCCGCACAGGACGATCGTGGCGCCTACCAGGCGGCGCACCGGGTGCGGCTCGCCGGGCACGATGCTCAGCTCGCGGACCGGCGCGACCACGCCGACCGGGGTGGTGCGCATCGTGAACAGCACCAGCAGGTAGGCCAGCGCGTACGGCGTGAGGAGCGCGCTCTGCACCACGCACCCGGCCGCGAAGTACAGGACCGGGGGCATCCCGATGACGTTGATCGAGTGGGCGTCCCACACCGTGCACGCGGCGATCGCGGCGCCGGTCAGGCCGAGCGCGCTCGGGCGTTCCCCGTGCAGCCGCACCTGCGGCTGCACGGGATCGACGCCTCGCACGGGATGGTGGCCGAGGCTCCCGCCGAGACGGCCCGCGTCCTGGCGGAGTTCCTCGGCTGACCCACGTTCGGTCCTCTTCGGACGGAGACGCGTCCCCCGGTGCCGCGCACATCACCCGCAGCACCCATCGGACCGAACTGCTCCAGCAGGGCCAGCGCGCTCATGTCGGTGGGGTGGACGTTCATCTTGCGCGCCGTGCGGTTGGTCAGCTCCCGCGAGGCGTTGACGAGCTGCTGGACCGCCAGCGTGGTCGGGTCCAGCTCGGGAAGCACCGGTTCGGCGTTGTCGTGCTCGCCCGTCCCTGACACCTGGCGTACTTCCTTCACGTGCCCGCGATCGTCCGATGACCAGCGATCACGCTGAACCGGCGGCCGCCCCGGCCTGATGCGCTGCGCCCCAACGCATCTCGCCTGCGGTCAGACGACGGGCACGAGCGGGACGTCGAGCAGGCTCCGGTCTCCGTCGGCGCCGTGCGCGAGCGCCCCGGCCACGTCCTCGTGCGGCGTGCCCAGCTGGACCGCGCTGACCTCGTCCAGCATCCGGTAGTGCTCGTCGCCGAGCTCGACGGTCAGCGCGTCGAGGTAGCCCCGCAGGTGGGCCGTGGTGCGGGGACCGACGATGGGCGCCATCGACGTCCGCGCCCGTGCGGCGCGCCCGCGCAGCCACGCCAGGGACACCTGGACCGGTCCCGTGCCCAGCTCGTCGGCGACGGCCAGGACGGCGTCGAGCACGGCGGTGCGCCGGCCGGTGTCCCGGACGCCCCCGGCCGTCAGCCTGCCCTCCTCGCCGCGGCGGTACTTCCCGGTCAGCAGGCCTCCCGCCAGCGGCGAGTACACGACGACGCCCAGGCCGTGCGCGTCCGCCATCGGGATCAGCTCCCGCTCGGCGGAGCGCTCGGCCAGGCTGTACTCGGTCTGGATGCCCGCGAGCGGCGAGGTGCCGCCGAGCTCCGCCCTGGTCGCCGCGCCCGCGGTCCGCCAGGCCGGGAAGTTCGACAGGCCCCCGTAGCGGATCTTGCCCGCGCGGATCAGCTCCTCGAAGCCCGCCAGGATCTCCGCCACCGGCGTGACACCGTCGGGGAAATGGGGCATGAGGACGTCGACGTGGTCGGTCTTGAGCCGCCGCAGGCTCTCCTCCAGCGAGCGGACCATGGTCTTGCGGCTGTTGCCGGTGGTGCCCTGGCGGACCGCGGCGCCGCGGGAGCCGCTGTACTTGGTGATCACGACGAAGTCGTCGCGGTCGCGGCCGAGGAAGTCGCCGAGCAGCGTCTCGGCCTCGCCGCCCTGGTAGATGTTCGAGACGTCGAAGGTCGTGCCGCCGGCGGCGACGAACGCGTCGAAGACCGCTTTCGCCCCGGCCACCCCGGCGGCGGCCGGCGCGGACCCGAAGTTGGCCGTGCCCAGCACGAGCTCCGAGATCCGCAGCCCGGTGTGCCGTCCGAAGATCTGATAGCGCACGAAAGTCTCCCTGGGGACTCGGCAGTGGGGTACCTTCGAGACGTTACTACAAAAACGAATGGTCGTTCTTTATGCCGAAGGTCACCCAGGCCCACCTCGACGCCCGCCGTCAGCAGATCATCGACGCGGCCCGCGCGCGCTTCGCGAGCCACGGGTTCGCGCGGACGTCGATGCCCGACCTCGTCGAGGCCTCTGGCCTGTCCACGGGCGCGATCTACCGGTACTTCAAGAGCAAGGACCAGATCGTGGTCGCCATCTGCGAGCAGACGAGCCACACGCTGCCCGCCGAACTGACGGCCGCGACCGCCCGCGAGTTCCTCGAGCACGTCCGCGCGGCGGCCCGCGAGCACGGCCACGCCCGGCTGGTCGCCCAGATCTACGCCGAGGCCGCCGTCTCCCCCGCGCTCGCCGCCGTCGTCCAGCACCAGCTCGACGACCTGCGCGAGGCGGTCGCGGCACTGCTGCCCGGCCGCCCGCCCGGCGCGGCGGAGCGGATCGCCGAGGCGTTCGTGGCGCTGTGCCAGGGGTACGCGCAGCAACTGGCCGTGCGCGGCGACGTCGATCCGGGGCCGTTCGCCGAGGCGCTCGCGGTGATCATCGAGAGCTGACGGTTGCGCCCGGCCCGGCACAGGGGGAAGCATCGAGGACATGACGCAGGAGTGCGTCTTCTGCGCCATCGCGGACCGGCGGGCCGAGGCGAGCGTGGTGCACGAGGACGAGACCGCGGTGGTCTTCATGGACCTGAACCCCGTCACGCCCGGACATCTCCTGGTCGTGCCGCGCCGGCACGCGGCAGGCCTGGAGGACCTGGACAGGGTCACGAGCGCGCACATCTGGTCGGTGGGCCAGGACATGGCGCGCGCCCTGCGCCGCTCACGCCTGCGCGCGGCGGGGATCAACGTCCTCGTCTGCGACGGCGAGGCGGCGTTCCAGACCGTCTTCCACTTCCACCTCCACGTGATCCCCCGCTACCCGGGAGACGGCTGGACCCTCGAAGCCGAGTCGTCGCAACGCTCGCGAGCGTTGCTCGACGAGGAGGCCCGAGCCGTCCGGGACGCGATCGGATGACCGCACGTTGATATGCACAGCGTCTCAGTGGTGGCGAAACGGGTATTTCCCAGATATGAACCCGCCGCCTTAACGTCGAGCCCATGACCGTCGTGAGTCAGGACGACGTGACCGGCGAGAGCTGGGAGCACGTCACGCTGGGCCAGCGGGTGCTGTTCGGGACCGGCAGGGCCGCCGCGCACGTGGCGGCCGAGGTCGACCGCCTCGGTGCGCGCCGGGTGCTGGTGGTCGGGGCGGCGTTCCCCGAGGTGACCGCCGGGCTCGACGTGGTGGCACGGGTGGCCGACGTGCGGCAGCACGTGCCGGTGGCCGACGCCGAACGGGCCCGTGCGATGGCGGCGGAGTCGCGTGCCGACCTGCTGGTGAGCGTGGGCGGCGGGTCCACGACCGGGCTCGCCAAGGCCGTCGCGCTGACCACCGGGGTGCCGGTCGTGGCCGTGCCGACGACGTTCGCCGGGTCCGAGGCGACGAACGTGTGGGGGCTGACCGAGGCCTCGCGCAAGACCACCGGGGCCGACGACCGGGTGCTGCCGGTGACCGTCGTGTACGACGCGGCGCTGACGCTGTCGTTGCCGACGGAGCTCGCGATCGCCTCCGGGTGCAACGCGCTGGCGCACTGCGTCGACTCGATGTGGGCGCCGCGGACCGATCCGATCGACCAGGCCCTTGCCGCGGAGGGGATTCGCGCGTTGAGCGGGGGTCTGCGGCTCGTGCGCGCCGATCCGGGTGGCCTCGAAGGGCGGGAGAGGACGCTGTACGGCGCCTACCTCGCCGCGGTGGCGTTCTCGTCCGCCGGATCGGGGCTGCACCACAAGATCTGCCACGTCCTGGGTGGGGCGTACGGGCTGCCGCACGCAGCCACGCACACGGCCGTGCTGCCGTACGTCCTGGCGTTCAACGCCCCCGCCGCACCGGAGGCCGCTCGCCGGATCACCGCCGCGCTCGGCGGCGACCTGTTCTCGCTCTACGACGAGCTCGGGGCGGCGCACTCGTTGCGCGACACCGGCCTCGCGCGGGAGTCGCTCGCCGAGGCGGCGCGGCTGGTGCTGCCGGCGGTGCCGCCGTCGAACCCGCGCCCGGCCGGCGAGTCCGACCTGCTCACGTTGCTCACCGCCGCCTGGAACGGCGACCGTCCCGAGTGGAGCCTCGCATGACCGACGCCCAGCAGCGCATCGAACAGCAGCTCACCGACGAGGTCGTGGCGTCGTTCGCCGGGGCACCCGACCCGCGGCTGCGCGAACTGATGGGCGCGCTCACGCGGCACCTGCACGCGTTCGTCCGCGAGGTGCGGCTGACCGAGGGCGAGTGGCGGCACGCCATCGACTTCCTCACCGCGGCGGGCCACCTCACCGACGACCGCCGGCAGGAGTTCATCCTGCTCTCCGACGTGCTCGGCGCGTCCATGCAGACCGTGGCGGTCAACAACGAGGCCTACCGCGACGCCACCGAGGCCACCGTGTTCGGGCCGTTCTTCGTCGAGGACTCCCCCGAGGTCGGCAACGGCGGCGACATCGCCTTCGGCGCCCCCGGCACGCCGTGCTGGGTCGAGGGCACGGTCCGGGACACCGACGGCAACCCCGTGCCCGGTGCGCGCGTCGAGGTGTGGGAGGCCGACGAGGACGGGTTCTACGACGTCCAGTACACCGACTCGCGCGTGACGGGCCGTGGTCACCTGTTCACCGAGGACGACGGCGGCTTCCGGTTCTGGTGCGTGCTGCCCACGCCGTACCCGATCCCGCACGACGGACCCGTCGGCGCGCTCCTCGCGGCGGTGCGGCGCTCCCCCATGCGCGCCGCGCACCTGCACTTCATGGTGACCGCGGCGCAGTTCCGCACCCTCGTGACGCACATCTTCGTGGAGGGCGACCCGCAGCTGGCGGTCGGTGACTCCGTGTTCGGCGTGAAGGACTCGCTGGTGAAGCGGTTCGCCGGGCAACCGCCGGGGACACCGGCGCCGGACGGGCGCGAGCTCGGCGGCCGGGCGTGGGCCCGCACCCGGTTCGACGTCGTGCTCGCGGAGGCGTCCGCCCGGTCCTGACAGCACGCCCTGGCCACCCCCGGCCGTCCCCGTGACG